>CAIWDQ010000075.1 GCA_903911455.1 uncultured bacterium | reverse complement strand
TAATAAATGACTATCAGAAGAATATTATTATTGAGTTTTATCTTTTTTGCGATAACTGTTAAGGCGCAGGATATGGAATTCTTTATAAAGCAGGGGTTACAAAATTCTCCTTTGCTTAAGGATTTCCAAAATCAAATCAATCAGAGTACGATTGATAGTTTATTGATAAAAGCTGATAATAAGCCTCGTGTTGATGCTAATGCTCAGTTATTGTTTCAGCCTTATAATGATCATCTTGGGTATGATAATGCTATAACTAATGGCGGTAATTATAATGCTTTGATAAGCGTTTCGCAGGTTATTTTAAATAGAAAGATCTTAGAATCTAAATATAAAGATGTAAATATACAGAAACAATCTGTAACCAATTCATTTAAGGTTACAACTAATGATGTCAGAAAGATCATCATCTCAACATACCTTACTGCTTATTCTGATTATTATGAATTGAAATTTAATACTTCTTTCCTTGAATTGCAATATCAACAAAAAGATATTTTAAAGAATCTGGCTGAAAAAGGTGTTTATAAACAAACTGATTATTTATCTTTTCTATTTGAAATTCAAAACCAGGAAATACAAATACAACTCTTGACTAATCAATATAAAAAGGATATTCATTTGCTTAATCAGGTTTGTGGAATAAATGATAAAAAGGAATATCAATTAGTTTATCCAACTTTAAATAAGCTCAAGGATGTATCATTAATAAATACTCCACAAATGATTCAGTTTAGGCTTGATAGTTTAAAGTTAATTAATCAGCGTGCAATTGTTGATAATAAATATCGCCCTACTGTTAGTTGGTTTGCTGATGCAGGTTTCCTAAGCAGTGATGCTACTGCAATATATAAATATCCGGGCTTTAGTGCGGGCATAAATCTTAATCTTCATCTTTATGATGGAAAGCAAAGAGAATTGAATTACCAGAAGTTAAGTATGCAGGAAACTACCAGAAACTATTATGTAGAGGCGTATAAGAAGCTATATAATGAGCAGTTGGAACAGTTGAATGAAATGCTTGTCGCGAATACTATTCTTGAAGAGAAATATAAAAAACAACAAGCTACTGCTGATGAATTGATAGGTATATTTAAAATGCAATTGAATATGGGAAATGTTTCTGTTACGGATATGATAAATGCTGTGAAGAATTATATATCTATTAATAGGAATATAAATCAGTTAAGGATAAATACATTGCAAGTGATAAATGAGTATAATTATTTGATGATAGAATAACCTCACCCCGACCCTCTCTTGAGAGGAAAAGGAGTAAAGTCTTCGTCATTGCGAGAAGGTACGACGAAGCAATCTATTGTTAATATATTTAAGTGAGATTACTTCACTTCGTTCGCAATGAAGAATTAATGAATAGAAATTATAAAGAAAATGAATAGATTCAAAACAAAAACTCTAATATAGATTATGACAAAGACTTTTAAAACATATATAATGCTTAGTACTTTAATATTAATTTTCTTTTTGGGATGCAAACAAAAGGAAAAAGAAGATATTGAAGTTAAGCAAGTGACACCGGTAACAGTTTGTTCAATTGGTAATGAAGAGATGTCTGATTACTTAGAGTTGAATGCTGTTTCTTCTTATCTTAAAAAGAATAGTGTAAGAGCAACTATTGCCGGAACTATTGATCAGGTTGAACTTAACATTGGTGATAAGGTTGAAAAAGGACAATTGCTTTATACAATTAAAACTAAAGAAGCTGCTGCTTTATCGATTAAAAGTATTAATGCTGATACTAGTTTTAACTTTAAAGGAATTATTAAGATAATTTCTCCTAAAACAGGTATTATTAGTTCAATAACTCATCAAAGAGGTGACTATGTTCAGGAAGGTGATGAATTGGCAGTAGTTGCTGAACAAAGTAGTTTAGTATTTCTAATGCAAGTTCCTTTTGAAATGAAGAGTTATATTAAAGCAAGACAATCCTGTAAGGTTATCTTACCTGATAATAATACTTTAAATGCAAGTGTTCAATCAAATCTTCCTGTGATGGATATTGCTTCTCAAACACAAAACATAGTAGTTAAATGTGAAACTAATACGGTAATACCTGAGAACTTATTAGCTATGGTTCGCATCTTAAAAGACTTTAAAAAGCAAACTATCACATTGCCTAAAGAGTGTATTTTAACCAATGAAACACAAAATTTGTTTTGGGTTATGAAATTGATAAATGATACTACAGCTGTTAAAGTTCCTGTAAAGAAAGGTATTGAAGCTAAAGATAAAATTGAAGTTACTGAACCTCTTTTTAATGCTAATGACAGGATTATATTTACAGGGAATTATGGTTTGGAAGATACTGCCAAAGTTACTATAATTAAGAAATAAATGAAGAATCTTTTTCATTCATATAAGCACCCGATAACTCTATTATTAGTTATAATTATTGTTTGTGGAACCTTCTTTTATAGTAAGATGGAGGTTTCATTATTTCCTGAGATTACTTTTCCTAAAATAAAGATTATAGCTGATGATGGCGAACAACCTATTGATAAAATGATGGTTTCAGTCACTCGTCCATTAGAAAATGCTATTAAACAAGTTCCGGATATTAAACTTATAAGAAGCACGACTAGTAGAGGAAGTTGTGAGATATCTGCATTTTTAAACTGGCATTCTGATATTAATCAGAGTTTACAAATGTTGGACATTCGTTTAAATGAAATTAAGAATCAGCTCCCTCCTACAGTTCAAATTCAGGTTGAGAAGATGAATCCTGCAATTCTTCCGGTTATGGGATTTGCTTTGGAGAGTGATACTAAAACTCCTATTGAACTCAATTTAATTGCCAATTATATCATTAAACCTTACTTATCGCAAGTTGAAGGAGTATCGCAAGTTAGAATTATTGGTGGCAAAAGCAAAGAGTTTAGAATTGTGCTTAAGCCTCAGAACATGAGTGCAAATGGGATTACTCCTGATATGATAACTACTGCATTTAATCAAACTAATTTTATTAAATCTAATGGTTATCTTGTTGATTATCGTCGTTTGTATTTAACTGTTACTAATTCGGGGGTTTATAATCAAAATGATCTTGAGAATATTATTATTAAAAACAATAAAAGGATCATCAGATTAAAAGATATTGCAAGTGTTGAAATAAAAGAAAAGATTGAATATACTCGTGTGAATGCTAATGGGAAACAGGCTTTACTTATAACTGTTTTAAAGCAACCTGAAGCTAATTTAGTGGAGCTATCGGAGAATATTAACGATAAATTAGATGGCTTAAAAAAGATATTACCTAAAGGTGTTAAATTATCTTCTTATTATAATCAGGCTGACTTTGTAAATGATTCAATGCGAAGTGTTGGCGATAGTTTATGGTTTGGTTTATTTCTTGCTATTATTGTTGCAATACTTTTCCTTCGTTCGTTAAAAGCAAGCATAACAATATTAATTACTATTCCATTAACATTATTGCTAAGCATAGTTATATTATATAGTATAGGCTATACTTTAAATATAATGACTGTGGGTGCAATTGCTGCTGCAATAGGTTTGATAATAGATGATGCAGTAGTTGTGATTGAACAGATACATAGAACCCATGAAGAGAACCCCGGATTAAGACCTAAGTTACTTATTGGACAGTCGGTACATTATTTATTCCCTTCAATGCTGGGTTCGTCGATAAGTACTATAGTTATATTTATTCCTTTTATTTTGATGGGTGGTGTTGCAGGGGCTTACTTTAATGTTTTGACTAATACTATGATCATTACTTTGGTTTGTTCTTTCTTTGTTACCTGGATTGGGTTGCCTGTGATTTATCATCATCTTGCTGATTCAAGATTCTTTCGTCACCGTAAGGATAATATGGATACTATAAAGGTTACCAAGACTCAGCGTTGGGTCGCTTTCTTTATTCATAAGCCTGTAATTAGTTTCTTTATTATCGTATTTCTTATTCTGTCAATCTTTTATATTATCCCTAAGATAGAAACTGGTTTTCTGCCCGAAATGGACGAGGGTTCTATTGTTTTAGACTATACTTCTCCTCCCGGAACTTCTTTGGATGAGACTAATAGAATTTTGCATGAAGTTGAAAAGATCATTACTGCTATCCCTGAATACGAAAGTTATTCAAGACGAACTGGTGCTCAGATGGGTTTCTTTATTACTGAGCCTAATTATGGTGATTTCTTAATTCAATTAAAGAAAGATAGAAAACGAAGTACCGAAGAAGTAATTGATGATATTCGTAAACGGGTTAGTGCTTCTCAACCTGCTTTGAGAATTGATTTTGGTCAGGTAATTAATGATATGCTGGGCGATTTAATGGCTTCTGTGCAACCTATAGAGATTAAGATTCATGGTGACGATCAGGAAAAGCTTCATGAACTTGCTAAGAAAGTTGCCGCGGAAGTTTCTAAAATTGAAGGAACTGCTGATGTATTTAATGGAATTACTATCGCTGGTCCGTCAATTGAAGTGAAGCCTGATGACAGGAAATTATTACAGTATGGTTTAACTCCTGCTAATCTGCAATATCAATTGCAAACACAGTTGGAAGGTAATGTAATCGGAAGCATCCCCGAAAGGGAACAATATACTGATATTCGGATGGTATATCCTAATCATGGTACTACGAATGTACTTGATTTAAACAGGCAATTTGTTTTTATGCCTGATGGCAAACAGAAACCTGTTACTAGTTTTGCTTCTATAGAGATAAAACAAGGTGCTGCTGAAATGATTAGAGAAAATTTGCAGTCGGTTGCAATAGTTACAGGGCGATTGAATAATCGTGATTTAGGGAGTGTGATGAAAGACATTCAGAAAACTATTAATGCTACAATTGCCTTGCCTAATGGTTATTATATCTCTTATGGTGGAGCTTATGCTGATCAGAAGAAATCGTTTAACGAATTGCTTTTAATACTTATTTCATCTAGTTTACTGATATTTGCATTAATGTTATTCTTATTTAAAGATATCAAAGCAGCTACTACCATTTTCTTTATAGCGATACTTGGAGTTGCAGGAAGTTTGATAGCTTTATTCATTACACATACGCCACTTAATGTGGGCAGTTATACAGGTTTGATTATGATTGTGGGTATACTTGGCGAAAATGCTATCTTTACTATGCAACAGTTCTTTACTAAGCTGGAGACCGATAGTGTTGACGATGCATTAATTTACGCAATCTCTACCCGTTTAAGGCCTAAACTTATGACAGCACTTGGCGCTATTATTGCTTTGATGCCTCTTGCCTTAGGCATTGGTACGGGTGCTCAAATGCATCAACCTCTGGCTATTGCAGTGATTGGTGGTTTTACTTTTGGGCTTCCTCTTTTGCTTATTGTTTTTCCGTCTTTATTACGAATAGTATTTAAGAATCATAAAGCTAAACAGCTTTTAGAAGAGAAGGAGAATAATCTTAATTAAGTTACTAAATATTCTTATTTAACTATAAGTGATGGAACTAATTTAGTTCTATTTCTTTCTTCAAAGTTCTCTTCGGTTTCAAAGTAATATAATGTATTTAAATCAGGTCCTTTTGTATAAAAAGGGCCTGTCCAGAACTCTTTATCTAAAGGACTATACTTATATAAAACAAAACCATCATAATGTAGAACTTGGCTAACTTCTTTAATATCTATAAAATATGATTTCCTAATATCAATGCTACATTCGTTTATATTATTAACTTCCGATGTAGCACTTTCATGTTGAAATGGATATAATTTTAAAGCTGAATCTTTATTTGCTTTATAACCAATAAAAGCTTTTGCATAATATTGCTTAGATTTTGTTTGATATATAATTGAAACAAAATATTTCAAATATGTAATATCATATATAATTGTATCGACTATTATATTATTTATGCTATCGAGAGACTCTTTTTGATAAGCTCCAAAGTATTTTTCAATAGGATTAAATTCATCTATCGAATAATCTTTTCT
>CAIWDQ010000074.1 GCA_903911455.1 uncultured bacterium | reverse complement strand
TCTTACTCCCTCTCCTCTTAGGAGAGGGTTGAGGTGAGGTTATCAACTTAAGGCACTTTAAGTACTCAAGGCACTTTAAAAAGTAACAAATAAATATACTTATTCGTCCAATAATTAAAGAACTTATACTATTTTTGCAAAAAATATTAATAACTATAATAATAAATAAATGAAAAAACTAATCTTTATCGCTATTATGATCCTTGGACTTGGTAGCGTTCGTTCATTTGCTACTTCATATAATCCACCTGATGAGGGTATGTGGCTTCCGATGTTTATCGAAAGACTTAATTATGTTGATATGCAGAAGATGGGTCTTCACTTAACTGCTGAAGAGCTATACAGTATCAACCATTCAAGTTTAAAAGATGCTATCGTTAACTTTGGTAACTTCTGTACCGCAGAGGTTGTTTCAAAAGAAGGCTTATTGCTTACCAATCACCATTGTGGTTACGAAGCTATCCAAAAACATAGCACCATTGACCATGATTATCTTACTAATGGTTTCTGGGCTTATAACAAAACTGAAGAAATCCCTACCGAAGGACTTACAGCTACCTTCTTAATTAGAATGGATGATGTTACCAAAAAAGTATTTGCTGATGTAAGTGATACTATGACTGAAAGTCAGCGTAAAGCTGCTATCCGCAAGGTTACAGATAAACTTAAAAGAGAAGCTGCTGAAAAGGGGAAATATACTGTTGATATTAAGAGTTTCTTTGATGGAAATGAATACTACATGTTCGTTTACGAAGTATTTGAAGATGTACGTTTAGTAGGCGCTCCTCCATCATCTATTGGTAAGTTTGGTGGCGATACCGACAACTGGATGTGGCCTCGTCATACCGGTGACTTTAGTATGTTTAGAGTTTATATGACTCCAGACGGTAAGCCTGCTAAGTTTGCAAAGGACAATGTTCCTTACCGTTCAAAACATGTGCTTCCTTTATCAATAAAAGAGAAGAAGAAAAATGATTTCGCTATGATATGGGGCTATCCTGGCACCACCGAGCGTTATCTTACTTCTTATGGTATAAAAGAAACCCTGGAAGTTACTAATCCTGCAATCATAAATGCAGGCAACACTTTACTTCCTATTCTTAAAAAAGATATGGAAGCTAACAATGCTATTAGAATTAAATATGCTTCAGCTTATGCTCAGTTTGCTAATGTTTGGAAGAATAAAATTGGTGAAAGCAAAGGTTTGAAGAAACTAAAAGTACTGGATAAGAAAAAAGAAATTGAAGATGCACTTCAGGTTTGGATTAATGCTGATGCTAAACGTAAAGAGAAGTATGGAACTGTGATAAAAGATCTAGCTGATTTATCGGCTAAACTATATGATACTAAATCAAGTTCTAACCTTTGGTATCTGCAAGGTTCTATTATGGGTTGCAAATTGTTATTATTCCCTTATCAGATTCAGAATATGGGTTTAAGTAATTTATATGAAGGGAAAGATGTTAAACCTGAAGCCTTCAATCCTTTTATTGAACAAGCTAAGGAGTTCTACAAAGATGTAAACCCTGCTACAGAAAAGAAAGTATTTATAGCTGTATTAGAGATGTACAAGAAATTTGTTGAAAAACAATATTGGCCAGACATCTTTGAATACATTGAAAAAGAATACAAAGGAAACATCAATAAATTTGCTGATGAAGCTTTTGAAGGTTCAATGTTTGTGAGCGAAGAAGCTTTCAACAAGTTCTTAAAGAAACCTTCTGCCAAAAAATATGAAAAAGATTTAATAGCTAAAACATCTGCTTCAATTATCAGAGCTTATGTTAAAGGCAATAACGAAGGTCGTGATATATCCACTAAACTTAGCATAGTTAAAAGATCATTTGTTGCCGCTATGCGCGAAATGAATCCTGATAAGAAATGGTATCCTGATGCTAACTTCACCATGCGTATGACTTATGGTAAGATACTTGATTATACAGCTGCTGATGCTGTACAATATGATTATGTTACCCATTTGAGTGGTGTTATTGAAAAAGAAGATACCACCAACGACGAATTTATTGTACCTGCAAAGCTTAAAGAACTTTATAACAAAAAAGATTATGGTAAATATGGCAGCAATGGCGATCTTACTGTATGTTTTTTAACTACCAATGATATAACAGGTGGTAATTCAGGAAGCCCTGTTATGAATGGTGACGGACAGTTGATAGGTTTGGCTTTTGATGGCAACTGGGAAGCTATGAGTGGCGATGTTGCTTTTGAACCAGAGTTACAACGTACTATTTGTGTTGACATTCGTTATGTTCTTTTCTGTATTGATAAGATGGCGAATGCCCAAAATCTTATTCAGGAGTTGAATATTATAGAATAAAGAGTGCCCAAAGTACTTAAAGTTAAAAGTGCCTAAAGTTGAAAGGCAATTAATAATTAATAATTAAAAATTAAAAATTAAGAATTACCTGTCTTACTCCCTCTCCTCTTAGGAGAGGGCTGGAGTGAGGTCATATAATAAGAGCCATTATCATTTGTTTGATAACGGCTCTTCTTTTTGTCTAAAAGTTATTTCTTATTTGTTAAATAAATTCGATTAGCCAGATCTTTATATACATTTTAGTCATAATAACACCTTCTAAATATAATTTTTGAAATGCTTAAAAGTAAAAAATCGCTACTTTAGTAGAAAGTAACGCTATTTTTTTGAAAAGTAACGCTGTTTTTCTGAAAAGTAACGCTGTTTTCTTGAAAAGTATCGCTACTTTTCTGAAAAGAAGCTCTTCTTTTGTAAAAAGTAACGGGATTTTAGTAAAAAGTAGCGCTACTTGAGCAGAGAATGCCGACTTTGCCCTTTTGAGTAGAATTATTGTAGTTAAAAGTGATTATAAGCAAGTAAAAACTGCTTCTGAAATCTTCAAATAGAAAAGAATATTATTACTTAAATACAAAAGGATTTACAATAGATGCTCCAGAATTTAAATTATCGAAAGCAATAGAAAGATCGAATATATCTATATTGCCATTCCCTGTTAAGTCACCAATTCTATAACCCAAATTTAATTCTCCTGTAACATCGTTTAATGCATCAAATATCAAGTTAAGATCCCAGATATTAATAATTCCATCTTTTACATTAAATGCTCCAGTACAATCACCCGACCAAAGAAAATTACGATTAGTGGCAGTATTATAAAACATGTTGGATGGGAATTGCAATGAAGGTGTATGCTGATAAAAATTATAATCTATAGACAGGCATGAGAAATCAACTGAATCACTCCATGTTTCAAGACAATTACGATGTATTAAAACTATATAATTAGATCCTGTTATGTTATAAGGTAATGATAATTCAGTTATAGTTCCATCAGCATTAAGATTCAAACCATTATATTCAGCGATAATTGGATAATCAGGCGCAATATTAATTCGAATCAACAAAGTAAGAGTATCAACTACAGGATAACTGAAAATAGGGAACAGTTCACCTGTATTCAAATCAATATCATTAGCCTGATCCATCAAATTATTTATCTTATTATAATAACCTTGAAGAAAAGCTTTAACATTAAGTTTCTTAGTATTATTCAATTCATAAGCACCAATAGAAGGCAATAAACTCCTTTGATCATTTAAAATATCAGTAGACACATCCGTTAATATTTCACCTTTTGCTATTAAAGGAGATATTGGACAAATTGAAGGAATTAAAGAAGTATCATTTAAAAATAAAGGATCAGCATTAATTGAATTCAAATCTTTAAATGTAAATCCTTTCCATGTAGATATATCATTAATAGAAGTAGAATTAATGTAACCTACTATTCCTTGAGACCCGGAATTGTAATAATCATTATAATTAATATCATTAAAAGCATTATTAGGAGCATCTGAATATATTGCAAAAGCCTTTGAATAGTTATTCCCTGAATTAAATATATTATTCTTAAATACATTATTTCTTATATCAATATTCTTAACACCAATGCCAAAATACAAATCAGCACTTAATGTCTGAGAACTATTACTTATTGAACTTCCAAATAGATTAATACTATTATTATACAGTCTTATTCCTCCGGTGTTTCCTTGAATATTTATTCCGCTTACACACGCATTATTCCAATCGGTACCTCCATCTCCATAGATCCTATACATTACATTATTAATAACACTAATATTACTTGAAGTATCTTCCGTATAGATTTTTATTCCGACACCTCCACTATTAAAATTGCCTGTATAGATAATATCATGAATATAATTACTTTTTATATTCACATTCGTTACTTCATTACCAATATATATTCCTGTAGGAATGCTGTCTATCTTAATATTCTTAACAATATTATTTTTGATATCAACTCCATTGCTATAAGCTGACAAGTTAATACCACAATTACCTATAGAAAGAGAATCAATATCACTCCCCAATATATTGTTTGATAAAATAAGATTAGTATTAAGATTAACTGAAGTTCCATTAGCAACAAAGCCATTATAAAAGTTTGTGATAATATTATTATCAACATTAAGATTATTGACTGAAGCTTCAATATTAATGCCTGAAGTTCCCTGAGTAGTATTTGAACTCCCACTAATAATACAATTAGTAATTGAGCAACTATCAGAACCTTTCCCCAAAAGTATGCCTGAACCCTGACTATTAGTATTTACTATATTTAAAAGATGATTAATAGTATTATGTGAACCATTAATTGTTATATTATCGGCTCCATTAATTCTAAATAATGCATTCGCAATATTACCGGAAATAGTTTTAATATTAGAATCTGAAGGTATAATAGTCAAAGAATAATTTGCATTTCCTTCAATAGTAAAAGGATTTAAAGGAATGGTACCGGTTTCATTTATCAAATCGGATGTGATATAAGCATTAATAGTACCTGTAATAACATTATGATTTAGATAATTGAAGAAGCCGGTAATACTATCGTTAGTCAATGAAGTAAATTGCTGTCCTGCCCCGATATAATAATTCCCATTAATGGGAGTGCAAATATTAAATGAACCAGGATTAGTCACAGGGAAATTAGTTGAATTTAAATGTGTAGAGCTAATATTATTCTTAAGAGTTGCTGTAACAATAGTGTTCGGATTTGCAGCATTATCCTGTGAAATGATAAAGTATTGAATAGTATCCCCAATATTTACAGAAGTATTCAAAAGACTATAATCAAGGTAGAAATTAAAGGGTGAACTAGTATTATTAGGTTCTACAAACTTCCAACTTAAACTGTCATTATTATTTGTACTTTTCTTAATATAAACTCTTGGCTTTGCAGAACTATTATTTACTCCAGACAATGGATCTGTTATACTAACATTTGATAAATAAACTCCAGCTAAAGAAGTTGAATTTGGCAATGAAACATAATTTAAAATCGGTGGCTGATCATCTATAATAATTCCATTAAACTCATAGGCACCTAAATCAGGCTGTAATCCCGAACCCGTATAAAGAGATTCTCCCCAACGTAAATTGCCGTCAATATCAGTTGGAACTGAAACAGGAGAAATTATTCTTTGCCCATGACTTTCAACTCTGGTTGGCAAAGAAGAATTAATATGAAGATCAAAAGGTTTGGTAATTTTATTTATAAACTGAACGTCTTCAGTAGTTGACTGCTGTTCTCTTGATAAACACATAAAAGATTTATAAGCTGATATGCTTTGAATAGAATTAGTGCCATCATAATAAATAAGATTCTTTAAACCTGGAGTACCTGCATAATAAAGATTATTATTTGCAATTAAGGAGGAGTTATTAGTTGAATTACACCAAAAAGCAACAGCACGAAGACTATTATTGACCGAATTCTTATTAATGAAGATATTATTTCTGATATCTAAGGAACTTGCATCATTTGTAGCATAAATACAAGCAGAAGAATAAGAAGGCATCTGAATATTAAGACTGTCAAGGAATACAGTATTATTATAAATCCTGCTCGCGGAACCTTGGGCATTAATCCCCCTTACCGAAGGAGCAACATTTCCATAAGGCATATTAACATCTGACACTATATTATTATATAAACTAAACACACCTTTGCCTGAACTTGAAATTCCATCAGCAAAATAAGCATTCAAAGAGGACAATGTACTATTCAAACCATATACCTTATTGTTATATAAATTAATTGTTGAATTATTATTAGTAAAACCACCTGAATAAATTCCCTTTAGATTAGCATTGCCGATACAATTTTTAACTTCATTCTTGTAAACATTAAAAGTGACAGAATTATTGGAAGGGCTATTATTTGATATATTGAGTCCGGTTACACTTCCTGTATTTCCTGTGTTAATAATATAAGAAATATAGTTTTGATAAACATTATTTACACCTCTTCCATTTTCTAAATTAACACCAAAACAATCTGAAGTACCTACATTAGTAATTGAATGAATAGTATCATTAAATATATTCGTATTAGATGTGTATTTGCAATAAATGCCACTAGCAGATTGAGAAATAACCGAATCAACAATAGTATTAAATAACCTAAGACTATCCTGATACAAAGCTAAAATTCCTAAAGCAATAGGAGATGTATTAGAGCCTAATCCTGTAATTAAACTTCTTCCTCCATTGAATATTCCAATTTCATTACCTAAGCTATTACCTGAATTTAAATTTCCATTAAAATAATAACCAATTGTAGCATCCTTAATTGAATTATTATAGAATTTATTATAATTGTTCTGACTATTACTTGATGTATCAATAAATATTGCATAAGCATTAGGATTATCTCTATGAAGTGAGATAGTACCATTCTTATAAGTGTTATGATTACAACCATCACCGTTACGTTCATCTTTTATATAAAAGCCATAATCAAGATAATTAGTTACTGAATAACCTGCATCATTTATATCAATTCCATCAAATGTAATATAATCGCAACCGTTAAGCCATATACCTTTATCATCTGAAGCATTAGTCCCTCGTATAATTAATGTTGGATTAGCTCCTGAGCCATCCTTTTGGAAAGCAATAGTATTGGTTGCAGTGCCAGTTGCTGTGATCCTTAAAGCATAATTATCAGGAGAAGTACTTCCACAATTAATATTCCAAGACTGATTAGCTTTAACATTAAAAGTTACAGCTCCACTTATACCCATATTATTTAGATCATTTATCACTGATGGGAAATCAAAATAGTTTGAAAGGCTTGCAGGTAAAGAATAATCAATCGTATATATTCCATTTAACTGATTTCTTAATGCTCTTTTACCAATAGGAGATGTTATATCAGGTGTAAGTTGAATTCCTGAAAGCATTAAACTAGTATATTCGGCATCTATAGAATCAAAACTTACAGCAGTATTTTTAATATTATAAATTAACCAGAAATAATTAGTATCAACTGTTGAAGTACTATTGGTTTCTAAAGATTTATTACCGGTAATTGTAAAAGCCCCATTGGGATTTGCTTTAGCTCCAAAGAGATTAGTTGTAGCAAACAAATTTGATGTCCCAGTATAATATATCTTGGCAGAATCAATATCATTTAAAGCATTTGTTGAACCATTTGTATTCAATGTAAAAGAATTTACAACTAAAGGTAAGGTGGAATTAATAGTAGCTATTTTTAACGTTAATATTTGCTGATTACTTTTCCCAATCAACGCAGGTGTCAAAACAGTTTGTTCAGCAGTTGTTGATAAGAACTTCATATTTGCATCAGAAACATTATAAACTTTTACCTGATCAATACCAATATCTGAAATCCCATTATCAGAAATTGCAGTAAATTTAATCTTAAGTTGAGATGTAGTGATGTTTCCTAATAATATAGAATAAAGATGCCAACTTGCTTGAACATCAGCTTTCATAAAAGAATTACTCCAGTTTAAACCATTATCAGTAGAAATATATACATTAATATTATCTGTCCCACTTGTGTTAATATAATAGAAATCCAGTTTCTTTATACCTGCATTCCCTGAGCAATTAATAGTTGGTGTAATAAGTTCACTAATGCTACCTGATGGAGAACCTGATGAATGATACCTTATAGAATGATTAGTTCCTAATGCTCCATCCGGTGAATAAATCCCTGAAAAAGGATTTAACCAATCAATACCTGTGTAATTACTTATATGCCATTTATTGTTTCCAGTTGATGAACTTTGCCATGCTGGAGAAAGATCTTCTACTGAATTCCAAATTGTATCAAAGTTTTGTGAAAACAATATTGTTGTATCAGAAGTATAAACTGTTCTATTACCATTTGGAACAGTAATTGAAGGGACTCTTGGGATTCCATCAACGGTAATTGATAAACATTGTGCATCTATCAAATCGTTATTAACAGCATTTGGACTAATATCACAACTTAACCAGAAATAATTAATCCCTTCTGATAAATAAAAGGGAGCTACAACAGAAGGATTCAATGTAAAAGTATTACTTATTGTAGAAGTAGAATCAATCGGAATTTGATTTAAGAAAACTGGATTGGTTCCTGTTGAATACAATCTGAACTTCTTAAAATCATTTAATGAAGTAGACCCATTTGTATTAAAACTAACTCCTGACAATACAAGTGGATTTGTATCGCCATTGGTTACAACCTGAAAGCCTATCAACATTTGATTGGCAGAGCCTTTTGAAACAATTCCGAATTCTGATTGTGATGTTGTACATGAAATGTAAGTCATGGGATTCTTAATTCCAACAGCATAATAATAGGGAGCGACAATAGTTAAAGAATCAGAAGTTATAAGTGTATTAAGATTAGAAGTTGTCCGTAAACCATTATATATTCCATTAGGAGTTGAAGAAACAGCTATCCCTTTTGTTGCATCTATACTAATATCAGTTAAAGATATCTTAGTATAGTTTAGATTTCCTGAATCCAGTTCTACTAACCATCTTCTATCATTATTAATTGATAACATATATTGTCCGGGAGTGCCTGAATAATTGTTTTTATTAACAGTTACTTTAACATAAGGAGATGCTCCGGTTGAAGGATTTACTATAGCAAAAGGATTATATAAAATAGTATCCTGATTTAATGAAACAGTTCCTACAGGATAAATCCACGTACCTATATTAATAGTATTTGAAGGGAATGTTCTTACCAAAGGACCATTTACAAACTTAGTTGAAGAATATCCTACAATGGCTCCCGTTGAAGTATTGGTAATAGTTAAAGGACAATTAGAAGATGTATTCAATCTGCCTGAGCTTAGATATAAATTACCTGCATAAAGTTTCTTACCTAAAGTTAATCCCTTTGAGTTATTCAGAGTTAATGTACCACTTATATTTAAAGGAATACTACTTCCGGTAGTTTGAGCGATAGTATCATTATAAGTATAGTTAACTATCATGTTATTGTAATTAAACAATGGAGCAGTTATAAAAGAACCTCCCTGTTGTATAAAATCAAAGGTATTTGCACTTGCATCTCCTAATATCAATGGATTTGCTGCATAAGTTCCCGACACTAATGAAACCTTCCTGATTACAGTTAAAGAATTTATATCTGCTCCAGCAGGATTATTTAAAGTTAAAGAAGTTATCTGACTATTATTTCCAAAGTTTAAATATTGATGTGATGTACCTATTACATTCAATGAACAGTATGAAGAAAAACTTCCGTTTAGCTTCCCTCCTATCGTAATGTTTCCTATAAGATTTAATGTTTGACCTAAGGAACTATCACCAATATAAAAAGTACTTCTGCCTGGGCTAAAGAAGTTATCATTAACAGAAGTTGTATCTGATAATCTTACTTCATGTTGAGAAGTTGTTGTATCAACATATACATCCCAGAAATCACCTTCTAAATAAAAAGATTGCGCAATTGATGGAGAATGATTATTCCCAAGTTGAACAGTTCCTCCAAATACTGTAACATTATTTGTAGTTAACAATGGAAGCCTTGCATCCATCTTATGATAAGATGTATTTGCATTCTGAATAGCTATAGTTCCACCGGCAACAAGATAATTAACAGGGCTAATACTTCCAAAATCAAAAGAAGCTGAGGGAAGATTATTACCTTCAGTTGCTACTGTAATTATACCATTAAGTAATACAAATGACGCAGATGCATCACAATAAAACCTCCCAGTAGTATTAAGCTTTCCGCCTTCCATTATAAAGTAGGAGTTTGTGTTTTGATACAATGTATTATTAATTGCTGTTCCTACATTATAATTCCCCTGTGATATATGAAGCAAACCATTCAACTGCGCATTTCCAGTTTGTCCTGCAATTGTAAAATTAGGATTGTTTAACCAGATACCTCCACTTGATGGGATAGAATAATTAGCTGATGCAAACAATCTATTGGTTAAATTAAATGTGCCTGAGAACTTATATATACCTCTGAAATTTGCAGGAATAAATCCTGTAGTATCTGTACTAACATTCTTTACGGTTAGATTATTCAGATTAATATCAAGATAAGGAGCCGGTGGTGTTATATCACCATAAAATGCTTTATCCAATCCTATCTTATAAATATTATTAGTACCTGCACCTTCATAAGATGAACTTTGAGGACCAAAGAAGTTTAAAGAAGCTTTAATTGTATCATTTGTAAACAAATTTACAACTCCATTATTAGTAAGATTCTTTTGAATATTAAGCACACCTGTTTGTCCTGTTGCTTTTAAAGTTCCTGCCTGATTAATTATTAAATTATAACATGAATCAGCGGCATCAACATATACAGTATAGTTATTATCAATAAAAACAGAATCATTCTTTAAAGGAACAATTGCCGGAGACCATGTTGAGGGATTATTCCAGTTACCATTTGCAACAGCATGTTTAGTAGTTGGAGAAACTGTACTTATCATCTGAAACAATGGATTTGTAGTTAAGTATTTCGGACTACTTCCTGCACATATTGAGTTAGCCGCAAATATGTAATAATAGTATTGTGTGGCTATGTTTAGATTATTATCTGTAAAAGTAAGTTCCGACTGATATGCAACTACTGTTCCTCCTCCTAAAGAAGTTCCTGCATTATAGATAACACCATTAACCGGAAGTGAAGTTAAACTATTTGACTGACTTCTGACAATAAGATAATGATCTGCGGAAGCAGAGGCTGTAAAAGAGGCTGTGATGTAATTATAATTCGGCAAAGCTGTTAAACCTGTCGGTTGAGCTACAGGAACAGTACAATTTACAGACTGAATAATATTAACTGTATAATCTTCAGTTTCACCATAGGAATAAGTACCACACGGCTGTATTGTATTAGGAGTACCCGTCTCTACATTAACTACTCTCATCCTAATTAAACCTGTTGTTGCATTAGGCGGAATAATTATATTTCCTGTTTCGGTATGAGGCCCTACTGCATAATTTGGCGAATAATAAACCCTCTCAGGATACCATACACCATTATATTGTATTGAATCAAAAACACCATTCTGATTATAATCAATAAAGATAGCAACTCCATTGCTATAATTACTTCCGCAGGTTCCTATCTGTACACTGAAAGGATAGGTAAGCGACTGCATAAGATTAGGTGCAGCAACCGACAAAGTATAATTACTATACTCATTCTTAACCGAAGAAGGTCCTGAAGCCAGAGTATTACAATCGGATGAATTATTTAAAGTACCTATCTTTACATTTAAGATCTCCTCATCTTCTGCATTGGTGGCAGATGATGTACAATAAGGCATCTGTGTAGTTCCGGCAACTGCAAGATTTGTTGTCGCACCTCCTCCACTTACAATAATATTACCGGTGTAAATAGTATTGGGAGATGTAGGTGCAAAACGTGTATAAACTGTTGTGGCAGTTATAGCGCTTCCTGTAAAAGGCACCTGAATTGAATCTGCAAAAGAAGTTGAAGCGTTTAATGATACCTTGAAACCAAAGGGGGCATATAAAGTTATATTCCCTGAAGCTGTAGTAAAATTACCTCCATCAAGTGAGATTGGCTGCGAAGTTGAAGCATTCCCAACAGGGATATAATTAAAATTATAAGAAGTAGGAGTAACAGTAATATATGGTTGCGAAGGATATTCCTGCCACGAAAGATCGTCTAATGACATTGACTCGCCCCAGGCACTTATGGCTTTAAACAAAATATAATTACTGGTATCGCTAAAAGTACCCGGGTAATATATCTGATACTGATACCATCCGGCAGTTGCTACTATCGGTTGCTGGGTAATATCCCTGTAAAGCGTGCCGAGCAAAGTTGCCCCGTTAAGGTTGTTGGCGGTATTCATATATACCTCTACCTTATCCTGATTAGCAGCATAGTTTATGCTTGCATCTTTATAAAACCAAAAACTTATATACCCAAGATTAGCGCCGATGCCCGACAGATCAAACTTTGGGGTGCATATATAGGCTGAGCATC
Organism: uncultured bacterium; assembly: GCA_903911455.1. Lineage (GTDB taxonomy): Bacteria > Bacteroidota > Bacteroidia > Bacteroidales > JACABE01 > JBAXLO01. The sequence goes on along the minus strand of CAIWDQ010000074.1, from coordinate 1,144 downwards.
CCGTGGGGGCGGCATAACTATTGAAATACAACATCCCTGTTCCATAATGTGGTGTATTGGCAGGATTGGTTCCGGCACTTACTTGTGTCCATCCGAAACCAGTACAAGTGGCTGCCGAATTAATCCATCCGTTTGAAGGGAATGTACCATCAAAGCCTTCGGTGTGCAGTTGCTGTGCATTGACTATAGCACTATTAACTACCGAAAACAGCAGCATTAACAGGATTTTTATGTATCGTTTCTTTAGCAAGTTGTACCTTGTTTTTAATAATAAAAATAAAAGTGTAAAGATATAAAATCTTAATTCTGTATAAACAAGTGAGAGGAATAATAAATTAAAATAATTGTTAAAAAGGGAAACTAAAAATTATGAATTATGAATTATGAATTATGAATGAAGGGATTTGGTGATATTGTGATTTGGTGATTTGGCGATTTGGTGATTCACCTCGTAGTCATTGCGGGCTTGACCCGCAATCCCATAATTAAACTTTCATCCAATATATTGACGGTCGCTGAGCGAAGCCGAGGTGTGGTAGCTTTACCAAGCTGCATATTGTTTTTTATTGTTGTTTTTTTCATTTTTGTTATTAAAACCTGCTTGAAGCAAGTTGCTATATTAGGTGTTTGTGTTTTTCATAATGCAGAAGAAGTCTCAATGTAAACCCTTTTTATGAAACCGGATTTCCCAACAGGTTCACCGTATAATTCCTTTTTCAATGAATCTAAAATTTCTATTGGATAAATTAAATAGCTAGAATTAACAAACCCATTAGGAGTATTATAAACATTAATAGGTTTGAAATTATAATCGGTATTACGAATATAATCACAATTTATATTATTAAGCCCCTTTTTAATTTTATTAATTATTTCATAGTTCCAACCTAAGTTTTTTAAAACGTTATCTAATTCAGGTGAATGATATTTTAACTTGTATCCACCAAAATGATTTGCTTTATCAGCTATGTCACCTTTGTTTTTGAAATATATCAAATCTACTGTCTCCTTTGTCCCAACGCCAAAAGTTATAATAAAGTTACTGTCTGGAACAACAGAAATGAAATAATCAACTATTATTTTAAAGGAATTTTCATTTGCTATGACATTATCTTTTAAAAACTCACTTCTATTCTTGTCTTTG
>CAIWDQ010000073.1 GCA_903911455.1 uncultured bacterium | reverse complement strand
TTATCAATTAGACCTTTTTGAATCATGCCAAATCAATCTTCAAACTCCTAAAAGAATCAATCAGCATGATTATACCTATTTCCCTTTTATATTTTGAAAAGTAAGAAAAAGAATTGAGACTTTATTCTCTCAATTATGTGATCAATTTATGCTGAAAAGAAATTATGCAAAATCAGTTTTAGGTGTTTCTGTTAGAATACTATCAAAGACTACTGCTGCAACTGTACTTCAATTCATTAATAATAAGATCGATAAACCTTTAACCATTTAAAATATGCTCTCAATAATTAAACCGCACAACGGGTTATATTTTAATAATAGCAATTAATATTATTAAAAAATTCATCATTAAAAGTAAACATCTATCATTATTTAGCAAATAATTAAACTTTATAAATACTTAAATGCTTATTATTAGGAATATATTTATATTTCAAACTTTTTTCTTTATAGATAGAATATTTTGTTTATTTTCGTAAAAAATTATCTGCTAATGAATATTACGTTACTTTTGGTTGGCAAAACGGAAGAAGAATATCTTAAAGAAGGCATTACGATTTTTGAAAACAGGTTGAAACATTATATCAACTTTAAAACTATTGTAATTCCTTCGTTAAAGAACACTAAAAACATTCCTGTGGATGAGCAAAAGAATAAAGAAGCCGAAGAAATGCTCAAACATTTTTCGAAAGCTGAGTTTATTGTATTGCTTGACGAAAAGGGAAAAGAGTTTCGCTCTACCGACTTTTCATCTTTCTTTCAGAAACAAATGAATACAGGTATTAAGAATCTGATGTTTGTTGTGGGTGGTCCTTTTGGATTTAGTAATAAAATATATGAAAAAGCCTCCATGAAACTATCGTTATCTCAAATGACTTTCTCGCATCAGATGATACGTTTATTATTTACCGAACAACTTTACCGCGCCTTTACAATATTAAAGAACGAACCTTACCATAATGAGTAACTTATTCAGAAGGAAAAACATTGACATGATAATTGAACACGCTTCTGGTGAGTTTAAGGATCATGGCGGACTAAAAAGGAATTTAAATGTAAGGGATCTCACTGCCTTGGGTATTGCCGCAATTATAGGTGCCGGTATCTTTAGTACTATTGGGAATGCTGCTGCTAATGGTGGTCCTGCCGTATCGCTTTTGTTTGTTTTTACAGCTATTGCCTGCGGATTCTCAGCTATGTGTTACGCTCAGTTTGCTTCAAATATCCCAATCAGCGGCAGTGCTTATACCTATGCTTATGTTAGTTTCGGCGAATTAATTGCCTGGATCATCGGATGGGATCTAATTATGGAATACGCTGTTGGAAATATTGCTGTAGCAATTTCCTGGTCAGATTATTTTACAGGTTTTCTTCATGGTATTAAAATAGATATCCCTGCTTATATGACGACCGATTTTATAAGTGCAGCAAGAGGTTTTAAAGTTGCCTCCGAAAGCATCTTACACGGCACTTCTTTCAATCAGTTATCAGGTGCACTTCAGGAGGCATATCTTGCCTGGACTAATGCTCCTCAGATTGGTGGTATGAGGATCATTGCCGACATTCCCGCTTTCTCTATCGTTGTTTTCATAACTTATTTGGTTTATAAAGGCATTTACGAAACTAAAGTAGCAAGTAATACAATGGTAGTTCTTAAGGTCGCTATCTTATTATTAGTAATAACTGTAGGTTCATTTTATGTAAACCCTGCCAACTGGTCTCCCTTTGCCCCTAATGGTTTTGGAGGTGTATTAAAAGGAGTTGCAGGAGTCTTCTTCGCTTACATCGGTTTTGATGCTATCTCTACAACTGCCGAAGAATGTAAGAACCCTCAGAAAGATTTACCGCGTGCCATGATTTACGCCTTGATTATAACAACTGTTTTATACATAATTATAAGTCTTGTTTTAACAGGTATGATAAGTTATAAAGAATTAGGTGTGGGCGATCCTCTTGCATATGCTTTCGAGAAATTGCATCTTACCAAATTATCAGGAGTAATTGCCATAAGTGCTGTAATTGCAATGGCTAGTGTATTGCTTGTTTTTCAGGTAGGACAGCCGAGGATATGGATGAGTATGAGTCGCGATGGTTTATTACCCAAACGCTTCTCAAAACTTCATCATAAATATAAAACACCTGCCTTTTCTACAATAATTGCCGGAGTATTTGTTGCAATTCCTTCTTTATTCTTAAATCTTACCGAAGTTACTGATCTCACTAGTATCGGCACCTTGTTTGCCTTTGTATTGGTTTCGGGAGGCGTACTTATTATGGACAATAATAAAGGAGATAACGGTACTCGCGAAGGCGGTTTCAAAGTCCCATATTACAACAGTCGTTACATACTTCCGCCTATCTGGATTGTTGTTTTGTTTTTTCTTTTTTATTTGAATTGGGAAGGTGTTTATAATTTCTTCAACTTTAATGGAAAGCAATATGTTACCGAAGGTTTTTGGAATGTCTTCAAACATCAGATACCTTTACTCATATATATTATAGTAGCTTCTGTAATTACTCTGGCGGCTATTATCAAACAATATTCTATCATCCCCGTATTGGGATTGCTCACCAATTTATACTTAATGACAGAGTTAGGTATCACCAACTGGCTTCGTTTTATTATTTGGTTAGTGATAGGTCTTTTACTTTACTTTGTGTATGGTTATAAACATAGCAAGCTAAATCAATTAAGAATTAAAAATTAAGAATAAAGTTATAAAAGTGCCTTCATTACTTTGAGTACTTCGAGTGCCTTCTATGTTGCAAAACAAGTTTCATAGTTGACATTTAACTTTTTTTTATAATTTTGTGTCATAAGTCTGAAGAGGAAGTGAGCTCTGCTGGAGAGCAACTCA
>CAIWDQ010000072.1 GCA_903911455.1 uncultured bacterium | reverse complement strand
GTTTGATACTGTTCTTGTTAGTGGTAATATTACAGTCAAAGGGCATAGCTATTGTGGTGATGGTATTGCATCTTCATTCCCTCTCTTTGTATTGCCATATCCTGAACCTCCTGTTATTAATCTGGTTGGTAACACCATCTATTCTAATTATCTTAATGGTAACAAGTGGTACGATTCAATTAATGGCATAATAAACGGTGCAGTCAATCATACTTATGTTCCACCTGCCAATGGCTATTATTATGCTACCTATACTATTGCGGGACATACCTCAATGCCTTCCAACGTTGTGCATTATCTTAATTACGGTGTTGAAGAAAACACTTACATTAAAACATGTTTAAAAGTTTATCCTAACCCATTTAACTCTTATACCAATTTTGAATATATATTGAACAAAGCTCAGAAAGTAAGGCTTAGTATTTATGATATTACAGGCAGGGAAGTTGCTTTACTTGAAGATGGTTTGAAAGAAAGTGGTGAACACAAGGTTGTCTTTAATGCCAATGATCTTAAGGCTGGTATTTATTTCTATAGACTTACAACAGGTAGTAATGAAATCCTTAGTGGGAAACTGATTCTCACAAAATAGGGCACTTGAAATTACGAATTACGAATTACGAATTACGATTGAAATTTAATATTTCTTTTATTTCAACAATTTCTTTTTATAAGTATCATTCAAGCCTTCTTTTATTTTCTGCCAGTTATACTTTAGTTCAAATAAAGGGGCATAAGCTTGTATTGCATGTGGGAAATCACAAGGTGCTTCTATCTCAACATAATCTTTAGTTATAATAAAGTTAAGTTGTTCAACGATGTCAGGGCAATTATCTATTTCTTTTATAACCCAATCATACTCTTCTTGAGTAAGTCGTCTCTTTTTTAAATCCTTGTTTAATTCTTCTTTATATTTCTCTCTTTGAAGCATTCTATCAATAACAATTGTCTTCTTTAATATTTCAAGATATTCAGACGTAAATATATCTTTTAAACTAATTATTGCTCCTGTTATCAAATCGAAGTTAAGGTAGTACGACTGATTACTAATATAAGCACCATAGTATTCAAAATTAATACTTAGTGATAGAATTCCATTCTTATTATAATTAATATCATTAGTTATATCAGTATAACCGTCATTTATCATTGAATCAAGTATCCGAGATACTGGTTTGTCAATTAAAGTACTGTCGTAAATATACAATACAGTCTTAATACTTTTGTTTATGATACTATCTGTTTTAGTATTATTTGTAGTTATTAAAGGGTATTCAACTCTAATGTTCTTGCCTAAAGGTTTATGAAGCTTAAAGTTTCCATCCTCAACGGTAGCTATTTGAGAGGTGCAGTATAAGGGAAAGAAAAGAAGTATGAAGATTATGTTTTTCATGTTATGAAATTAAGAAAGTTGAATGCTTGTATTAACTTTTTTATTTAGAATAAGGTATTTCTATTTATCTATTTCAAAAAAGCTATCATCAATCTCGGCATTATATTCTATATCTTTCTTTTCTGTTTTTAATTCTCCATTCTTACTTACGAACTTACTATTAAGACTACACAAAAAACCATCGATTATTTTATAGTTACTATAATAGCTTGCTTCGTCCTTAGCCTCAAGTTTTACAATATAGAAAGTATTTACGTTGATATAATAATAATAAATTTCTTTTTCATTAGTTGTAATTTTTACCTTATAAGTTTCAATAGTATCCACTTTTTCAGTACCTGCAAGTTCAAATTTATATCCTTTATCAACATATTTTAATTCAGCAAATAAATCACAGACTTTGTACAAAACATCTGTTTCCTCTTTTGAAAGAGTTCTGATACTATCCTTCGAAATTTCAACAGCTTTAGTCCCATTTAGCTTATATATTTTTGAATTATCGTTAAATTTATCAACAAGTAAAAGTTTATTTGGGTATTTAATATAAATATCTTGTTCGAATGCTCCTATTTTGTTAGTATAAAACATTTTAGCCTTATAAGTTTTTACTTCCTTTAATTTATTTGTGTCGCCACATGTCTTGATGTAATTCGCCCATATCTCTTGCACAGTCAAATCTTTTTTTACTTTTTGGTGGCATGAGCTAAATATAATTATTGTTGCTATAAATAGTAGTTTCTTCATAGTAAAATTCTTATTGTTTATATAAATTGTATTTTGCGATATTTTAAAAATTCAAATGTATTATTCTTCACCTTTATAGTAAAAGTTAGCTCCAACTTCAGAGTACTTATTTAGTAGGTAGCTATTCCCTTTTTTATAAAAAGTTAAAACTAATCCTCCTTCAGTCTTGCCTAATTTCCTCACTAAGCTCACATCATAAAAAAGAGTGTCGTTACTTTTATATTCAGTGATGTCATTATACGTTTGTTTTGAAAGAGATTTCAAGAAATCTTTATTAATTAAATAATCATAGTTTTTAATAAACTCTTCTTTAGTGATAATATCTTTATCTTGCTCAATATCTAATATAAATGACCAGTCGCCTTTTAAGGGGAAATCAATATTTGAGATAACTGTTTTTTTATCTTTTTTAATAAATGGCTCAATAGCTGAATTCCAGAAAGCAATTAATTCTTGATTGTTAACTTTCGATTTATCATCAGCTTTATTTGAAATATTGTTAGAAACAGTAGTGTTTAAAGTGTCTTTATTAATTGGCAAATCATTACAATTTGTTGTGCGACCACAAGAGAAAAGTATTAAACTTAAGATAAATAGCAGTGTCTTCATATTAAATGTATTTTATTGATTTATAATTTAAATAAACCACACTACAAACGTACTAATTTATTCTATATCTCATCACTTTTATCAAATATTTTTTTAGTTTTTATTGATGTGTTTTAAATCCTAAACCTAACAGGTTTTAAAAACCTGTTAGGTTTTTCAATTTTATCATCTTTAAATAAAAAAAGGCTCCCCAATTTAATGAGAAGCCTTAATTAATTACGAATTACGAATTACGCCTGCCTGTCCGGTAGGCAGGAATTACGTTTTTTATTTTGAATCTTTATATATATGTATTCTAATTATTTTATCTTGTTTTGCATTTAAACTTAAGGCACTTAAGGCACTTTAAGTACTTAAGGCAC
>CAIWDQ010000071.1 GCA_903911455.1 uncultured bacterium | reverse complement strand
TTTGCACATTTTTTCCTTTTATAAATACTTATCCTTTTATCCCATTCCCAATTAGGCATTATTGAAACCAATCTTATTGCTTCTTTATTTAACAATTCATTCGTGCTTTTTATCACTTTAATATCTGAAATAACTCCTTTTTCATTTACAGTAAAACTTACATAAACAGTGCCGTCTTTATATGATTTTAAAGAAGTATCATTTTTGAAAGCATTTTCATAAAAAAACTTAGACAAGGCATCATCACCACCCGGGAAATTTACAAATAGTTCAGTATCGTCTATATATGTTTGATGTAAATTCTTACTTTCTTCTATTTTATTAATATTTTTATTGAACTCTGAATTTAAAGTTGAATCTGAAATAGTTGTATCAATAGTTATTTTAGATGATGAAAAGAAGATACCGGAGCTTTTATTTTGTCCTAATGAACTAATTGATAACAAAAATAAGATAATTGTAATTGTAAGAAAATTTTTCATTGTCTTTATTATTAAGATGTAAAATTATACATTTTTATTCAATACAAAATTAAGTTTAGTTTAAAATAAATTCTTATTTCTCAATTAGAACATAAATATAAGTCCAAAGATTTCTTTAAAATCAAACAATAACTTAAAATCATTAAAATATTGTTATTATTATTTATCATTTTGACATTACATACACTTAAAATAATAAGTTGTGCTTTTTAAATTATGCAACGTTCTATTATGAATATGCAACGTGGCAGAAGCAAAAAAAACACGTAATTTAGCACTAAAACCTCACATTTTGTCAGGTATTCCTCATAGCTTGGGTGTAAAGTACCCCTGCTTTTATGCAAAAACAGGTACTTTTTGGTCAAAAACAACTGCTTTTTGAAATAAGCAACGTTGCTTTTGACCTAAGCAACGTTGCTTATTTGGAAAAGCACGAAGAATTTAAAGGATTCCTGACATTTTATCAGGGTTTTTTAAGTGCTTTTTTATTGTAATCTGCATATTATGAGCTATTCCTTACAATTTATCATTAATAACCTTAATTCTTATAATAAATACAAATGTTGGTATTGTCGGAATTTAAACTATATTTATTTCAGATAATATTCTATTTTTTATCCTTAATTTATAACACAAATCAAAAATATCTTTACCGTTAAAAATCCTAAATTTACCGATTTATTAATGGAGCGATGTTCTTTTTTAGAGTACCTTTGCAAAAATATTGAGAACTGGACTTACTAATATGAAAAGATCTAAAAATAAACATGTAAACTCAAAACCCGACAAGCCGAATATCTTTAATATATTGAAACCATATTCAAGTATGGTTACTTTTTTAATCATAATGGCGTTGTTGAGTAGTAGTATCAACATGTTGATCCCTAAAATTATTGGTCGTAGTATTGATGCTTTTACAACAAAGCATTTTGATATGAAGCTGGTGATTTTTGAATTTATGGGTGCTGCTATTGCAATTTTCGTTTTTACATATCTTCAAAATATTATTCAAACCTATGCTTCAGAGCGTGTTGCTAAAGACTTTCGTACAAAAGTTTCGGAAAAGATATCCAGACAAGATTACACTTATATTATCAAATCAAACCCTTCAAAACTATTAACAAACCTAACTTCAGACATTGATTCTATCAAAACATTTGTTTCGCAGGCTTTTGTTATCATAATTTCATCCTTATTCGTAATAATAGGGACATGTATTTTACTAATAACAATAAACTGGAAACTAGCATTGGCCGTGATTTCTATAGTGCCGATTATTGGTGGTTTGTTTTTTATTGTACTTCGTAAAGTGAGGGTTTTATTTAAGCGGGCAAGAGAAATTATAGATATGCTCAACAAAATTATTAACGAAAGTATCATTGGTTCAGCTTTGATAAGGGTGCTTAATTCGCAGCAACCTGAGAGCATGAAGTTTCTGGGAGCTAATCTGGAATCTCGCAATCTGGGCCTTTCTATCCTTAGGATGTTTGCCACGCTTATCCCTGTAATTATGTTTGTTTCAAACCTTGCTGTGGTTACAATTCTTGCTCTGGGTGGTCATTATGTGGTTGTTGGTAAGATGTCGCTGGGTGATTTGGCTGCTTTTAATTCTTATCTTTTTCTTTTGATTTTTCCTATTCTTATGATTGGTTTTATGAGTAATATTATTGCTCAGGCTTCGGCTTCATATCAAAGGGTTTATGATGTTCTGGAGGCTCCCGAAACTCCCGAAACCGGAACTATTAATACTAAAATTAAAGGAGATGTAGTTTTAGATAATGTTTCTTTATTTTATGATAAGAAACCTATCCTTAAAAATATTTCTTTCACTGTAAAAGCAGGAAGTCATACCGCGATAATTGGCCCTACTGCTGCCGGTAAAAGCCAGTTGTTGTACTTATTAAAGAATCTTATTCCACCTGATTCGGGTACTATTACCTTTGATGGTATTAATATAAATGAATATACTAAAGAGATATTTCATAGTCAGATTGGCTTTGTTTTTCAGGATAGTGTTATCTTTAATATGAGTTTGAGAGAGAATATTGCTTTTAATGATTCTGTTACGGATGAGTCTCTGCAAAAAGCTATTGCAACTGCCGAGCTTACCGACTATATTGATTCATTACCCAATAAGTTGGACACCATAGTTTCTGAACGCGGCACTAGTCTTTCGGGTGGTCAAAAGCAACGAATTATGCTTGCCAGAGCATTGGCAATAAATCCTAAAATATTATTATTAGATGATTTTACAGCAAGAGTAGATCATAAAACAGAAAATAAAATTATTTGCAATCTTTATGCAAATTATCCCGATTTGACACTGATTTCAGTTACTCAAAAGATTTCTTCCATAAAGAATTTTCAACAAATTATATTATTGATGGAGGGTGAAGTGATAGCATCCGGCACTCATAAAGAATTGAAAGAAAGTTCTCCTGAATATGCTCAAATTAATAACTCCCAAAGAAGCACACAGCATTATGAACTATAATTTAAGTCAGAATCAGGATAAAGAAGAGAAAAAAATACCGATTTTTGTTTCTCTTAAAAAGATGATAAGCCTTATCGGCAAAGAACGCCGCAACTTTATTATTGCTTTTGGTGCTATTGTTATTAACGCCATCCTTAGTTTGCTCGGCCCGTATCTGGTTGGGCATACGATTGATACATATATTCAAACCAAGCAATATAATGGTGTTTTAATGTTTTCGGGTATCATTTTAGGCCTCTATATTATTGCCTTTTTTGTTAATTATGCTCAGATGTTGTTGATGGGTGGAATAGGGCAGAGGATGTTGTATAGTTTGCGTAATTCTTTATTTAATAAACTTCAGGAGCTGCCTGTTGATTTCTTTAATCAGAATAAAGTTGGGGATCTTATATCGCGTATAAATAATGATACTGATAAAGTTAATCAGTTCTTTTCGCAATCGTTAATGCAGTTTATTGGAAGTATAATTACGATGATAGGAGCTGGGATTTTCCTTTTGAGTATTAATCTTTGGGTAGGATTAGCTGCATTATCACCAGCGGTAATTGTGTGGATAATAACTAAAATACTTTCGCCTTGGGTAAAGAAACGTAATGCCGAAAGTATGAAAAGTACCGGTAATCTGAGTGCCGAAATTCAGGAAAGCCTTGCCAATTTTAAAGTCATTATAGCTTTTGATAGACGCGATTATTTCAGAAAACGTTTTGAAACTGCCAATAAACAGAATTATACAAACTCTATAAAGGCTGGTATTGCAACTAATATCTTTATGCCGATATATACTTTGGCGGCCAATATTGGCCAGCTTATAGTTATTGCTTTCGGTATATTTCTTATTATAAAGGGTTATTTTACTATAGGTTTGCTTATTAGTTTTATTGCTTATGTTACTAATTTTTACAATCCTTTGCGTCAGCTTGCTGCTTTGTGGGCTAATTTTCAGGTGGCAATGGCAGGTTGGGACAGGATTTCGCATATATTATCTTTAGAAAGCAATTTAGAAGTTATTGATGATGTAAAGTGCGAAGAAAGTACCTCTTATCTTTCGTTTCGTAATGTTACTTTTAAGTATCCTAATGGTATTGAAGTGCTTCATAAAGTTAGTTTTGATTTAGAAAAAGGAAAAACGTATGCATTTGTTGGTCCTACAGGGGGTGGTAAAACTACAACTGCTTCACTTATTGCTCGTTTATATGATGCTACAAAAGGGACAATTTTGTTAGATAATAAAGATATTCGTTCGTATAATCATGAAGAACGCAGCAGGAAGATAGGTTTTATTCTTCAGGAACCATTTCTGTTTAAAGGTACTGTTCGTGATAATATTCTTTATGGGAATAGTGAATATAAAGATTTTAGTAATGATAAATTGTCGGAACTAATTACAGATGCAGGTTTAGATAATATCTTAAATCGTTTTGATAAAGGATTGGAAACTCCTATTCAGAGTACTGGTGATGGTATTAGTTTAGGTCAGAAGCAATTGATTGCTTTTATGCGTGCAGTACTTCGCAAGCCTGAGTTACTTATTTTGGATGAGGCTACTGCAAACATTGATACTCTCACTGAACAGTTGTTGGAGGAAGTACTTCAGAAGCTTGCGAAATCAACTACTTTAGTAATTATTGCGCATCGTTTAAATACAATAGAGAATGCTGATGAGATATTCTTTGTTAATACTAAACAAATTATCCGTGCAGGTTCGCTTAACG
>CAIWDQ010000070.1 GCA_903911455.1 uncultured bacterium | reverse complement strand
TAATATGGACTTGGGAAGGGTTAATATGGACTTGGCAAAGGCTAATATGGACTTGGGAAGCGTTAATATGGACTTGGCAAAGGCTAATATGGACTTGGGAAGCGTTAATATGGACTTGGGAAGGGTTAATATGGACTTGGCAAAGGCTAATATGGACTTGGGAAGCGTTAATATGGACTTGGCAAAGGCTAATATGGACTTGGCAAGCGTTAATATGGACTTGGGAAGCGTTAATATGGACTTGGGAAGCGTTAATATGGACTTGGCAAAGGCTAATATGGACTTGGGAAGGGTTAATATGGACTTGGGAAGCGTTAATATGCGTGTAAGAAGGCCTAAAATGAATTTTATAAAAAAGAAAATGGAATCTTCTTTTTCCAAAAGAAAAAGGATAGCATACTAATTTTTACTATCCTTTCTAATGTTTTAAGCTAAGCTAATTAATAAAGGCATTAAAAAGCTAAATCTTAATAAATCCTTTCGCCCAAAGCGATCTTAAGTTTTAAAAGACTTAAACTATAATCAATTTTTGCTTTTAAAACTGACAAACCTGCTTCTGATAATGAAGTGGATGTATCCAACAACTCAAGATTTGTAATTACACCGTCTTTAAAACTTATCTCAGCCAGATTATATGCTTGTTGAGCTTGCACAAATTGAAATTCAGATTGCTTAATCTTCTCTAAAGCCGATTCCATATTAGCCTGGCTTTCCACAACCTCATTTACAATAGTGCGATGCGTAAGTTCAACATCCTCTTTATTACTTTCAATGTCGGCTTTCACTTGTAAAAGATTATATTTGGTATGATTGGCATCAAAAATAGGAATATGTACTCCTACACCAACTGCAAAATTCCAAGTTCCTTTATACATATCAGGAAACAAACCATTCTTTATCCCACCCGAAGCATAAAATTTTAAAGAAGGCATATTTTGATTCTCCACTACTTTATATTTCAACTCAGATAAAGCAGTTTTTTGCTGTGCCATCTTCAACTCATTACGAGTTTTATCAGCTGAAGCTAATAATTGCTCAGTAGGATTCTGGACTTGTATCTGTTGCAATTCATTTTTAACTAATAGAGATGTTTTCTCAGGTTGGCCCATCAAAGAATTCATCTGACAAGTCTGTACTTTCAACGAATTAAGAAGATCTGTCTTCTGATTTTCAATTGTAGATATCCTTACTTTAGTAGTCAATACCTCGTACTGTGTAGCCGAACCCGTTTCCTTCTTCTTTTCAATATAAGTAAGATGTTGTTTTAGTGTATAAAGCTCTTTATCCTTAATACTTAAAGCTTCCTGAATAAAAAGAATGTTATAGTAAATGTTTACAACCGATAACGACAATCTTTGTTTGATAAGTTCAGTAGAAGTATTCACCATTTCCTTAGATTGGTTCTCCAGATTAATGTTTTTAGTAGTTTTACCAAAGTCAAATACTGTTTGAGTATAATCTAAAGCTGCCGACCAATTATTAGCAGGAAATAAACTAAAAGATTGAGGTCCTAACGAAATTGTAGAAACCGGACCAAGATAAGTATCATTTGCATTAACACTAATGTCGGGCAAATAACCAGTCTTAGCCATACCAATACGCGCATTGGCAGCATTTAATTCCTGTTCATTTTTCTTAATAGCAGGAAAATTATTTATAACTTGATTTAAAATCTTATTTAATGATAAAGAATCAGTAGCTGTGTTTGTTTGAGCAGTAAGAGGCTCAATAAAAGTAACTATTATAAATAGGTATAAAATTAATTTTAATGACTTCATAAGATTAAGCATTATGTATTTGTTCTGTTTTTTTCTTTGTACGTAAAATAATTGCAGGGATAAGTCCGATTACTGTTACAGCCGCAGCCAACAAAAAATCATCATCTATCCCCTGAATAAAAGCCTGTGTCCCGACATGCTGCATCAGCAAACCTCGTCCCTGACGGGCTGCTGTTGCCATTGTACTTCCTCCATGTGTATGGATAAAATAAGCCATGTTAGTCATCACATTTTTAAACTCCTGCGAACCGGATTGAATGGCATTACCAAATATCTGTGAATGGAAGTTGATTCTGGAAGTAAGTACTGTCGTAAATAAAGCCACACCAACGCTCCCCGCAATCTGACGGATAGTATTAGATATAGCCGAAGCCTGAGCCATCTTCTCTCTTGGAATATTTAGAAGAGCTAATGTTTGAAGTGGTGTGAATAATATCCCCATTGAAAAACCTCTTATATAAAGAGAAGTCATAATAAAGTTATGTTCAGTAAGAAATGATAAGTTTGAATTGATATAAAAACTAATTGCAAGTAATATCAATCCAAGTATAATTGGGACTTTCGGACTTATCTTATTTGAAGTAATACCCGCTATAGGCGACATCATACCCTGGATTATACCTACAGGAAGAAATACTGCACCAGACTGTACGGCAGTATATCCTAATGAGTTTTGTAAAAATAGAGGTAATAAAAAAGTACTTCCAAACATACCTATACTGAATATAAAGATAACGATATTACTTAAGCCAAAATTATAATTCATTAATAATCTTAATTCAATAAGAGGATGTTCTGTCGTTAGTTCATGCGTGAGAAATACTGCCAATGCAATAATAGATATAGCAAAACAGAGCAAAATATAAGGAGCAGTCCATCCTTCTGAGTTGGTGGCTGCATTACCTTCAGATAAAGCATAAAGTAACACTGGCAGGAAGATGGTTACTGAAATAAAGCCAATGAAATCAAAACCTTTAATCATCTTATTAATGTGCTCCCTTTGAACTACGATAGTGAACAGTAAAGCCATTATCCCTACAGGAATATTAACATAAAATATAAGTTGCCAGCTAAAGTTATCAACTAAATAACCACCTATTAACGGACCGAAAGATACGGAAGCCGCAGCAGCAATTGCCCAGAACCCAAGTGCAAGACCTCGCTGTTTAACAGGAAACTCTCTTGTAATAATAGCCATCCCTAAAGGTTGAATAATACCTGCACCCAATCCTTGGATAATACGTGATAGTATTAAAGTATTTTCATCATTTGACAAACCACATAGCAACGAGCCAAAAGTAAATAAAAACAGTCCCCAAAAATATACCTTCTTGAAACCAAACTTATCTGCAATCCAGCCCGAAGTGGGAAGCATAACCGCCATAGCAAGCATATATGCAGTAATAACCCACTCAATTTTGCTAAGACCAACTCCGAATGAAGACATAATCTTTGGCAAGCCCACATTTACAATAGTTGCATCAAGCACAGCCATGAAAGTCCCTATCATAATATTAAACAGGAGCACCCATTTATAAAACTTATGACTGGGATGAATTAAAGAATCGTGGGTACGAACTTTACGTCTTAATCTATGCGAAAAAGATACTGTACGCATTAGTCTTTTATAATTTTAACAACGCTTGACATTCCTGATAACAAATGATACATTGATAAATTATCACCTTTTTCAGTTGCATCTATTGAGATTTTAATAGGTACTCTTTGTGTTACTTTAGTAAAGTTACCTGCTGCATTATTTGCGGGTATCAACGAGAATTCAGAAGCTGTACTTGTACTAATTGAATATATTTTCCCGGTAAAAGTTACATCAGGGAAGGCATCAATACTATACTTTGCTTTCTGACCTAAATGAAGTTTACCTACATTGGTTTCTTCTAAGAATACTATAATCCAGAACTTACTTGAATTATTAATTGTATAGATTGATTGTCCCGCTTGAACAACATCACCCGGCAATAACCAACGTTTTGCTATCACTCCATTGTTTGGTGCATATAACTTTGTATTGTTTAGTTGAGTATTGATAACTTCTATTTGAGCAATAGAACTTTCAATTGCTTTCTGTGATGATGTGATTTGAGATTTAGACACCTGTAACTGTGATTTGGCAGCTTCCAGTTGTGCTTGAGCAGTCTCAAGTGTACTCTTTGCATGATCAAAATGTTCTTTTGTAGTTACTTCTCCGGCAAATTGATTTTTAGCTCTGTTGTAATCATCCTGAGCACGGTTTAACGCAACCTCCAATACTTTTATATTAGATTGATCTGAATAATACTTAGCTTCCGATTGCGCTTTTGAAGCTTCTGTTTGAGCTTTGGCAGCAAGAGCTTGTTGTTTCTGAGCAAGTAAGTCGGTGCTGTCTAATTCGGCTAATAACATTCCGGCTTTCACCGAGTCGCCTTCCTCAACATATATCTTGCTTATTCTACCTAATATTTTAGAACTTACCGAAACATTATCCGATTCTACGTGAGCATCGTCAGTTGTAATATATTTTGAATAGTCCTGATACCATAACATACCTCCAATAATTATACCTATTATTACTAAGGTCAATGGAATGTAAACTTTCAGGTTAGCTTTCTTTTTCATATTGATTAAGTATTTATTTTAGTTCTTTATTGATTGATTTTTATTGTTAATTTAAATGTTAGTATTGTTACTGTTAAGTGATTGTTGTAGTATCTTTATTAGAATATCTTTTAAATATTGTGATGCCTGAGAAAGATCTTTTAATTCCTCAGCATCCAGTATCTGTAATTTCTGACGTAAGTCCTGCCCTATTTCATTCTTTATCTCTCTAAACTCCTTTATCCCTTTCTCAGTTATCTGAATATAGATAATACGTCTGTCGTTGGTATCGTGAAACCTTTCTACAAGTTCTTCACATATAAGTTTTTCAACTAAGGAAGTTACATGAGGCTTAGGCAACGACAAATGATTCCCTATTTCTGTCATTGATAATTTGCCATGATGATTTAGAGTTCCAAGTACAAAAAGTTCGCCGGGAGTATGATGTGTTTTGGTTCGTATAGCCCTTGTTATATTCTTTGCAAGTAATGGATGTATCGAAATTAAGTTTTCAATTACAATATCCAAAGATGTTTTACTATTGTCTGTCATTATATTATTAAATAATAGTTCAGTTTAAATAATGGTTACAAAATTATAACTATTAACAAAACTAAACTAATATTTCTTTAAGATTTAATAAGTTTTAACAAAAGAAGAGTGCTAAAGTACTTAAAGTGCCTAAAGTACTTAAAGTTAAAATAAAAAAAGGCTGCTTTATTAGGACAGCCTTTTAAGATAATATATTTTTATGATTTGAAAATAGTATGTGTTTATCTATTTCTGTTCTTTAAAGATGAATTCAAGAGTCTCTTTATTTTTAGTGTATTTATAAAGCTGAGATTCTCTTAATATTGAACCAAGTAATAATTCATTAATTTCTTTTTCGGTAGCGCCTTCTTTTCTCAGACATTTAAGATGTGATAATAATAAGTCGTAATATTTATTAATATAGTATGATTTATAACTTTGTTTCCCTTTATCTACTTCAATTACCATTTCAAAATCAGGGAACATTAAATCATTAAACTGATAATATTTAAGGCCATTAATTTTAGGATACTTCTTAATATACTCATATGCTTTTTTAGTATTAGCAGGTTTTGGAATATTCATATATCCCCATATTTCAACACCGCAATAACGCATACATTGCAGAAAGAATATTGCTTTCTCTGTGTCATCATTCAGATTAAAATCATTAATGATAAAGTTATACTTCGAAAAGTCAAAAGGTTTTATCTTGTTGCCGACAACATTAAAAATAATCTCATAATAATTATCAACCAATTCATATCTTATGATTTCAGCATTCTTTAAACTATCTATAAGTTTATTATTATTAATTTGGGTTTCCTTCCTCATATTCTCACTAAGAGTATGCACTATGTAAATATACTTTAAAGTAGGTGCATCAGGAAGTTTTAGATACTGAGGTTTTAACAGATCATTATTAGTAGTAATAGTTTGAACGATGAAGTTTGTACAAGCTTTTAGATTTTCAGGCATATTCTTTTGCAAGTCTTTTACGTAGCCCTTTGGAGGTTCGTTAGCAAACATAAAGTCTTTATAAGCTTTACCTAATTCAATTAGTTTTTGATTTTCTGTTGCCTGTCCAAAGCCTAAAACAAATAAACAAAGACTTAAGAACGTAAGTGTAATTTTTTTCATGTTGTTTTTAATTTATTATTTTGTAAATGATCCTTATTCTATCACTATCTTTTTAAATTCAATTTCTTTACCATTATTAAGCTTAATAAAATACACTCCAGGTGCAAAGCTTGAAGTGTTTATAGTAATCTTTTCAAGCATATCTCCATTATAAATCAACTGACCAATTGTATTATAAATTTCATAAGAAGCTTTCTCTTTATTTCCTATTAATTCAATTGTAATTTTATCTTTTGCAGGATTTGGATATACTGACATCTTGTTATTTGTATTTATTTCGGCAATAGCTGCACTACCACCATTAGTTGTTTTTAGTATAGTTCCGTTTTCGCCAACAGCATATCCTATATTATTATCAACAAAATAAACAGCTTCCAAATAATATGAAGGATTAGTATTTTGCACAGTCCAGGTAGAACCTGCATTTGTAGTCTTCAGGATAGTTCCATTATCGGCTGTAATATAACCCGTAGTTGAATTTCTAAAATAGATAGAAGTTGTAAGTTCCGAATTACCTGTATTAATAGCTGACCATGTGGTTCCTCCATTAGTAGTTTTAAGTATTCCACCATAATCCATAACGGCATAACCTGTATTTGCATCCGTAAAATAAACACCATACAACCATTCGGTAGTACCCGAAGTTTGAGCAGTCCATGTAGTACCTCCATCAGTAGTCTTTAGTATTTTACCACTCTGACCAACTGCATAACCTGTAGCTGTATCAGTAAAATAAGCACTAAAGAAGTTTTTAGTAATACCTGTAGGAAGTACCGACCAGCTAGCACCTGCATTCTTAGTTTTAATTATCATACCAGTATTACCAACGGCATAACCTGTATTAGCATATGGAAAAACAATAGTTAAAAACGAGTTACTTACACCTGTAGAAAGTGTATCCCAATTGGTGCCACCATTTATAGTTTTAAGAATTTTACCATTACTACCAGCAACATAAAAAGTATTGGTATCAATTCTGCAAATTGAATGTAACGTTTGAGTAGTGCCTGATGTTAAAGCATTCCAGGTGGTACCGCCATTAATTGTTTTAAGAATAGTACCACCATCACCAACTACATAGCCGGTGTTGGCATTAATAAAATTTAGAGCATACAATACATTGAAACTCCCCGAAGATTGGGCAGTCCATTGTGCATTAGCTAAGTTTAATGATAAGATTGCAATTAAAAGAATGTAAAGCTTTTTCATATTGTTAAAAATTTAAATTAAATGCAAAGGTATATTTTAATTCACAATAAAAGCAAAAACGTTTCAATTATTTTATTTATTATTGTTGAAAGGTAGCAAGTCATTGCGGGCTTGACCCGCAATCTCATTTTTATTCACTTACAATACGGTTAGGGGATGTCTTATTCTTTAACCAAACTCACCTGCCCCATTATTATTCCTTTTTCTCTTAGTATTACTTTATAAAGCCCTGCTTTAAAGCTTTGGATATTTATTTCTTTTTGTGTAGATGCTTTTGCAAGCTTTTCTTCAAATATTAATTGTCCAAGTGTATTATATATAAGTATATCTCCTTCGTTGATTTGCTGGGGATAAGTGATTGTTGTCTGTACTGTGGCTGGATTTGGAAATACCTTTATATCTCCCTTACTACTTAATCTAGTAATTTCATTTATTCCCATATATTGCATCCCCGGTGCATTACCTAAACTATCTGTTTTAAGTACCCAAACACTTTGAGGTATAGTTGCAAGATCGGTTATGTATCCACAAGCAATAAAACCTCCATCATTTGTTAAAGTTCCATCATATAACACACTTATGCTCCCAATTATCCCAGAATAACTATATCTTTGTGTCCACAAACTATCACCATATGAATTAAATTTCATTAAAGTTGAATTGGGTTGATTATCACCATACATATCACCAATTAGATAATTACTTAAAACATAAAAATCTCCATTAGGTAACACTTCAATTTTTACAGGATTAAAATCAATAGTTAATGTATCATAAAACCTATTCCAAATTATAGAGCCTTGTGGATTGTATTTTATTATATTTAATTTTGCTAAACAATCAATACCCGTTGGGTAAGTATATGTGCCAAACCCATAAGCAAATAAATAATCTCCTTCATTAGTAATAGCTATTGCATTTCCTGTGTTATACTGTTGTGAATTTGGGGAATTACTCCATTTGTAATATCCAAGACTGTCAGTTTTTAAAATAAATGGATTGCCAACTTGCCCTTTAAAACAGCTCATTAATAAACCTTTATCAGGAGTTTCTCTTACTTGCCATGCACAACTTAAACCACCAGTAGCTAAACTTCTTTCCCATAATTTATTACCAAGACTATCTGTTTTAAAAATTAATACATTAGTAGTTGTTGAATTTATGTATGTATCACCAACCATTATCAAACTTTTATCATGTGTTTCATAAATCTGATTAAACAGCTCATAATCTGAGATATAATAATAGTATTTTATAAAAACAGTATTCAGATTATTATCTAACTTAATCAAACAATGATATGTAATTAATGATGATATTCCTTGAACATCTCCTGCAAAACAATAACCATTATCTTGAGTTTGAATGAGGGAACCCAAACCACAGTAAAAATTTAAAGTATCATTACCTAATGTAATTATTTTTTTTATATTACCAATTGAATCTATTTCAATAAACATTACTCTGCTTAGTGTATCCCATTGCAAAGCTTGAATTAGATATCCATTCCCTTTTTTAATAATTGCGGCACTTCCCGATGTTGAAAATTTACCCGGATTGTATATTTTATTAAAAGAAATCTGTTGTTGACTATATGCATTCATTATAATGAAGCAAAATAGAAGTACG
>CAIWDQ010000069.1 GCA_903911455.1 uncultured bacterium | reverse complement strand
TCATTTTCCAAAAGTCCGATAATATCTCCAGTCTTACATTCTTGAATCGTGCTACTAATAGCAAGTGATCTATTGTGTTTCATATTTGTGATTTTTTAAGACCACAAAGATAATAATAATTTTATTATGTTAGCACCATTACTCCAAAGGAGGGGCTTTAGATTCGTTTTCATCCCTTTTATTTTATTTAAGAAATTGTATCTGATTTCTTTTTCAACCACCAATATAATAAATATAAAATGGAGGGGAGCAAGAATATCAAAAGCACAGGTGAGTATCTGGAGTCTGGGTTAGTGCTTAATGCGACCATGATATTAAAGACAATAATGCTTATGAAAGAAATTAAACCTCCTGTTGCAGGTTTCCAAATAGCTAATATAAGTGCGGCCAGCCCTATCCCCCATATTACAAAGCCTATTATTGTATCAGTTTTCAAGCCATTACCGACTCCATTATCAGGTTTCATGAGCCCCTCTATCAGGTATCCGATACCAAAGAGCAAAACAAATGCAGCCATTAATGTCCCGATAATGATAGCTGTCCAGCGAATGGTGTTGATCAATTTTGTGTTTCCCATTTTTTTAATTTTTAATTTACTTACTCGTATGGCTTTTGAGTACTGCCCCGTTTATTTTAATGGTTTCTGAACTCCATTTTAATTTATAATTACTTAAAAAATAAACATTGCAAATAAAAATTTGTTCTCAATAAAACTATTTTTAGAAATTAAAATAGATTTAGGTAGGTGCTTCTATAAATCATACAGCTTGTAATTATTATCATTTACATTTAGGAGAAGGCTGGGGTGAGGTCATCTTAAAGCTTCATCAATTTGGTTTGGTGAAGCTTTTTTTATTTAAGATTTAATTTGATGATAACCCCGTTGCTTAACTGTGTTTTTTATTTAAAATCTTTTTCTTAAAATTAAATAAAGTCTGTAGAACTTATTAGGCTTTTCGTAATTAGTTTCAAAATTTATAGAAAATAGTAACTTCTTTATTATTTCGGCTGAAATATCAGCATTAGCAATATGTTGCACTAAAGGTAATTCAATATGAGTGATTTTATTATTTACATAACTATATCCTAAACCTACATTTATCTTATCAGATTTAAACCCACGATATATTCTTATATTATAAATATTACAATTTAAATAATTTGATTCAAGCATAGTTACTGATAAAGTAGTGGATATATGTGATTTTAAAAGATCACTTTTTGAAACAAACATATTCACATTTTTACTAGGTCGGATATCACTATTTTGAAATCTGTAACCAACTTTAGCTCCAATATATAGACTATTAGAAATGGAAAAGTTAGCATAAAGACTAAATCCCTGTCTGGTTTCCTGATCAATAAGACTACTCAGATAGTTTTTATCAGTTTCGTAATAAATAACATTTTTTCTGGAATCATAAGTCCCCGATAAACTTAATTTCTTGATAGGTCGATATCTTAAAGAAAAATAGGTGCTTGTAAAGCTTAAAGTATTTTGTTTTTGATTATTGACTACTTTGTAAAGATCTAATTCAAGACTGTAAAACATGTATACATTTTTTAGCAACGAATTACTATGTTGAAAATATGCAAACCTACGATCTGTTTGGCTATGATTGGTTTGCTCAACTATTGCTAGTGAATTTTGCATAAAACTTTTATTTGTCTGTATATTATGACCAACATAGAAGCCATATTGCATAAGATTAACATCAAAACTATAATCATTATATGAAGGTCGTGATCCAACAAAACCTCCAAAGTAGATATTCTTAAATGATTTTTCATAATTTAAGCCATCAATAGCTCCAATATTAGAGATATTAGGATTTATTTTTCTACCAAAGCTCATGAAAGAAGTGTTGGTTAAATCGTATTTTAGAGATAAACTATATATTTTTAATCCATTAAAAACATCCTTTTTAACATCTTCCCATTTCCCATTTTCTTGCCTGAACATAATATTACTTTCAAGTGAAAATCTTGATTGAGAAATGTTAGCGATATTAAGTGTAAGATTATAATTTGCAACATAAGAATTGGAAGCTATAGTGTTAGAGAAAGTTGAATAAGCAGCAACACCAAAATTGCCAGTTATAATTTGCCTCGGTTTATTAATTTTATGTAATTCTTTTTGAAGATTAATAATTGTATCATCAGTTATAGATACAATAGTATCGTTTTTTGGAGATATTATTTGTTGGGATGTTTTAGTTATAATTCTATTTTTAGAAATTATTTTATCATTTACGTTAAATTTATAAGTTGATGTAGAACTACAGACAACCGATGTAGAGGATAAATTCTTTATAACAAAAGCAGGGATTAACTGATTGTTCTGATAAGAATAAAGTGTATCGCCGGTACTTAAACCTGATGTAGATTTATATCTAATATAAGTATTCTGTGAACTTATAAAAGAAATAGTCCCTTCGTTCATTTCAAAAGTAGTTTGTGCTTTTAAGCAGAAGCTAACGAAAAATAAAATGCCAAATAAGATTAGATGTTTCAATTTGTTAATACTTTTTCTTTCCTGCATGACCTGTTGGATGACAACTATAACAAGCACTACTAGTCCATGAATAACCCGAAACACTACTATGTGAACTATTCATCTGTGCTTGGTTATGAGTATGACAAGCAATACAACTAAACGAACAATCTGCAGGATTTGTATGACATTGATTACAGGCAAATCCACTATGAGTACCCGAACTTATTGGGAAGTATGAATTGTGATTAAATGTAGATGGTGCCCAACCCGGATTTGTGGTATGACACTGAATGCAATTTGTAGAATAACAAGCAGAAATATGTTTAGGATTAGTTGTTGCATCATAATTTGGTTTATGACATGAGTAACAATCAGTAGGAATCGTACAGTTATTATTAGTATGACACTTATTGCAAGCTACATTTGCATGGCCTAAGGTAAGAGCAAAATAACTATTATGTTGAAAAGTAAGTGGTGCCCAGCCTGGATTAGTATTGTGACATTGTGTGCAATTTGTTGAAAAACATCCTCCTGAATGAACAGGATTATTTGCAGCTAAATAATTTGTTTTATGACAAGAATAACAATCGGTAGGAGTGTTTGTAAAATTATTATTTATATGACACTGGTTACAAGCAACATTTAAGTGACCTAATTTTAGAGGAAAGAAATCATGGTTAAAACCCGAACCGCCCCAAACAGTTGCAAAGATCTTATGACATTGAGAACAATCTGTAGATATGCTTGAAGTTAAATGATTTGGATTTGTTGTAGACATATAATCTTTCCGATGGCAATCAATACACTCTACTCCCTGTACATCATAACGATGTAAAGATTCTGATTTGTGACATTTCTGACATTCAGTCATTGTATGAACACCTAAAAGTGGAAACCTGCTTTGCTGATGGATCTCTAAAATATTTTTTACTATCCATGAACTTGGTGTATGACATTTATCACAACTATTACCCACTGTCTGACTATGAATATCTTTATGACAACTTACACATTCTGTTTTTGATTTTGCTTCCGAAAAAACAAGTGTTGGATGGCATAATCTGCAATTTATATTATTATGCTGACCAATTAATGGCATCTTAGTAGTTGAATGATCAAAAGAAAAAGTCTTTTTATCAATCTGCCATCCATTTGTAGTATGGCATGTTGTACAACTCATTTTAAAGTCCTTTCCATGAGGAGATTCTTCTGAGAAGATCCCAATAAGATAAAGGACAAAAGCCCAGATTATGTATGACAGGATTCGCATTTTACACTGATTTTATAAAGTATGTAATTATAATTATTTAATTGTTTTGTTTTATGACATTTTCTGCATTCAACTTTCTCATGTTTCCCATCTAATTTAAAAGCAGTATTATTATGATTAAACTTTACAGCTTTCCAATTATCATATTCATGACACCTTGTA
>CAIWDQ010000068.1 GCA_903911455.1 uncultured bacterium | reverse complement strand
TCTCCTTTATGAACACTTTTTAAGAACATTTCTTTAGGCTTTTGTGCTGAAGAACATGACCATAATATTACTATAAAAAAGAAGAAGAATTTGAATCTTTTCATATAAAATTTGTTTTAGGATTAAGAATTACTCTACAAATATTTCGTCAGCAAACAACCAAGCTTTACCTCCGTTACCTCTATGCCAGCTTGGACATTTAGCGACATTCTTTGCTTTTATTTTAATATATTTAGCATTGGTTTTCTTAAATTCAACTGATAAATCTTCAATAGAAGCAGTCATACTTTCAGATGGCTCTTCATATTTTTTAGTAGTTATTAAAGTAAAGTTTACGCCATCATCCGAAGAATAAATTTCAATAGATAATGGTAAGAATATCCAAGAAACTGGATTGCTTAAGAAACCAATTGTTATTTTGCTAAAGTCTGTTTTCTCATTCAATTCAAGGACTGCTTCAAGATCATTTACTTCAAAACCTAACCATTTTCCGTCTGTATGATAATCTGATCCTCTTTTTTGATCAATTAAAACCTTACTTCCATTTTCCGGTGGATATTTATTAGAAAAAGCATTTACTAAAGTAATATTCTTTACTGGAACTAACTTATGATAGTATCTGGATGAAGTTGTATTACTTACTTTTACACCATTCCTAAAGATTGCAGCATTAATAGTAATCGGTTTATCAATAATAATTGGCTTAGTATATATCGTTGATTTCATTGTAGGTTCCGACTTATCTAAAGTATATCTTATTTCAACATCCTTTTCATTAGTCGTAATAATAATGTTCAAAGGTTTATCATCAACAACACAGGACGCCGGATTGAACTGTGGATTAGCAGCCAGTTGATAACGTTTATATTCCGAAACATCTACATTCAAAGTATCAAAAAGATTAATTGCTGGTGTTGTTATATCATTACTATTGATAGCAGCACTCATTGCAAGTATTTTTATCTTCGGATTATTAGGTAGTCTTATTGCTTTAGCACCCAGATTCAGATTTATCTTATATTTGAATAAATAAGCATAAGAATATGCATCGTTTTTACCATCTTTAAGATGTTTATGAGTTGTAAAATAAGCAACATTATCCTGTTTCACAAAACCTGGAGTTAATCCAGTAAATTTAGTACTGCTCCAGTTATAATCCGCTTCCAGTTTATTATAACCTTCCCAGTTGCGCTTATCCCATTGCCCTATAAAACCAGTCCATTGCTGGATGTTTATTTTTAAAGGTTTATCATCAATTTCAAATATTCCTTCAGTTAATTCATCAGCGGAAGCTAAAATATAAAGACTATTATTAAAACCATCAGGAAGCATAATCTTCTGACCGTTGCAAGCAACAGCATTCATAGCTTTATTTGTTTTATCACCTAATTTAAAAACAATTCCTTCACTTATTATAGTGTCCGGCAACATTTCAGCAGGATAAGTAGTCCCTGTTGTATCAAATGTTCCATCAGGTGTGTTATCATAACTAAATACATCAGCATTATATGGTAAATTCATAATAATACTTTTAGTTTTGATAGGATGAGATTTAGGATTAGCGATCTTCAAAGCGAAAGTTTTAGGATGATAAGGAGTTATGTTAAAATAAAGTTTGCCATCTTTAATTGTTGCCTGAGATATAACTTTCTCCTGTCCGTTAACTTCTGTAGCTGAAATGATTTGTGTAGGCAAAGCCAGTTCAATATTATCAGCAGCTTTACCTTTAGTTTCAAATATTCTAATAATAATTTCATCAGAATTCTCAGCTTTCTTAATGGCTTTAACCATTACATCAGGGTTATTCAGTTTAACAAAAGAAATACTTTTACCCATAGTTCCAGGGTGTGTATATGTTTGAAATGCTAACAAAGGTTGATTTAATTTAGCAGCTTCCCAATTTGATCCTGCAGATTGCCAGCCATCAGGGTGAGGATATATAGAATATAAAATCTCATGCTTTCCTAAGTCCTGAGTTGCCTGATCTCTATATTCGTATCTAACTCCAGGAGTATAAAGCATAGTCAGACGAAAAGTATTATCATCAGGCTTGTCACTTCCAAACTTGCAATCTTCCAGGATAGAAACTCCATATTTATTATCCTTATCAGTAAGATCAAACCACTGATGTGAGGGAACTTCATATTTTACCGGATTGTTATTCCCTCGTTGAATCGTTCCTAAGTCCCAGCAATAAGTAGCAAGAGGATTGCTAACTGTTAAAGGGAATTCAGCACGTAAAGAAGCCTCTTTAGTAAACCAATCTATAATGTTTTTAACTTCTACACGAGTAGAAATCTCACTATTATATAATCTTATTTGTTGAACGAATATTGATCCTTTTGCTTCGCGTGTTACTTCAATTGTTGATCTTACAGGTCCGTTTTCAATTATTCTTATACTAGCTTTGCCATCAACATAACCGATTGGTTTCTTTTGCCTGTCAGTCCAGTCCATATTCCATGCAGGATAATCTTTAGGCTTTTCATATTGGAAAACAAGACGTGAGGGAGCTTTTAATATCTTTTTATTTGCAATCTTATCAAGAATATTAGAAATATCTCCGTTAGAATTTATCTTTAATGATATCTTATCATTCTCAATAGTATAATCTGTGCATTTTAATGTTGATGTAAGAGTTGATGGAGTATTATCAGTTCTTACAAAATAAACTGACAGACTTAATGATTGAACCTTAGCTAAAATTAGTAGTCTTACTTTATTACCATCTATCTTTAATATCTGCGAAAGTACTTCCTTATTATTGCCATCAAATACTTTAATATTCTTTGGTATTTCATTGGTAAAAGTAACAGTAGCATCAACTGCATCTGTTCTTTCTATTGATAAAGGATTGTAAACTATAATAGGGATACCTTTACCTGTTGTATTTAGGTTTTCTGAAGCAACACCAACAGCATTTGTAAGTACGCTGCCAAATTGATTAGCTGCAAGTAATTCGTCATTCCATGCATAATCATATGCTTTTGGGATACTTGTTCCAGGTAAGATGTCATGAAATTGTGCTCCTAAAACTAATCTCCATGCTTCGTTTATTTTTGATTTAGGATACTCATATCCTCCTAACCAATCTGCCATTACAGAAGTTGCTTCTGCTGAATATGCAAGTAATTCGTTCTTACGATTGCATTTCTTCATGAAAGCTTCCGAACTTATTGCTCCACATGTATGATAAGTAAGTAATAAATCACTGTTGTAAACAGGTAGTTTAGCTTTTTGCTCTGTACTTATATCTTTAAATAATTGATCAGCGTAAGCAGAATATACTTTTACAGGACCTTTAGATTGTAATGATTTCTCTAACCATTGTACTGATTTCTCAGTAGGAGAACCACCTCTGTCGCCTGTTCCATAATACATATAATCAGCATAAACACCAGTTTTATCACCATTAGAAATAATTCGTTTCAACCATTCTTTATCATTACTTAAATCATTATCTATGTCGCTGGTATAACTTCCGGGATTAAAAGCAGCAATAATAGATTCTCCATCGGGACCTTTCCACACTCCTAAGTTAAAAGGGATACCATTAGCAGAACCCCAGCTAAGTTTTTGTGTTGAGAACCCAAGGATTCCGCAATGTGATAAGATTGAAGGTAAAGATACTGGAAATCCAAAGCAATCGGGGAGCATATAATCATAACTTTCTTTGCCAAACTCTTTCCTAAAGTAATTATTACCATATAATATCTGACGAATAATTGATTCAGCCGAAGGAACCATAACATCGTTTTCTTCCATTGATGAACCACAAACCTGCCATCTTCCTTGAGCAACATATTTCTTCAAACTATCATACTCTAAAGGATAATATTCCTTCATCATTTTATAGCGGTTGGCGCCACTAAAATTAAAAATATAATTAGGGTAAAGCTCAAACAACCTGAAATTATCATAAAAAGTATTTTTAAGATACGAATTAATAGTAGTTGGGTAATCCCATCGCCACTGTGTATCCAGATGAGCATATCCAACAACATGCAAAACAGTATCTCCGGGTTTAGGATGCTCTTGTTTTACATAGGTCTGCGAAAAGCCTGTTAAAGTAATTAATTGTATTATCAGAAGGAGTTTTAGCTTGATTTTTTTCATAATGAAATGTTTTTATGATTATGTTTTTTGAATTTGAAACATCGTCATTGCGAGCATAGCGAAGCTATCTTATTTAATTAGATTGCTTCATTCCATTCGCAATGACGACATGGATTTGTCAGACTAAAGGATCTACATATTATAATGCCCTTCGATGATCTTAAAGAACCAGCTATTAGGAAATAATCTACATAGAACTGCACTTAATTTATGGTCAAGTCTACCGGCTACGTAGCGGAAACAAGGTTTATCTTTTTCAATGATCTTTGCGATAAGATTAGCACAATGTTTTGGATCCAAACCACCGGTTTCATCCTTTACGATTGCCTTTACAACAGTATCAAATATCTTTCTGTCTTCTTCATGAATAGGAGTGAGGATTCTGTTTGCGGTAAAACTAGTTTTGTAATCACCAGGATTAACAACTACAACTTTAATCTTTGTACTCTTTAGTTCGTAACGAAGTGCTTCGCTGTAACCATTGATAGCGAACTTAGTTGTAGAATAAAATCCCTGATAAGGAATTGCAAATACTCCTGCAAGTGAAGCAATATTAATGATCTTACCTTCATTCTGTTTTCTCATGGTAGGTAGCACAGCGTTAATCATATCAATATAACCAAAAACGTTGGTGTCAAATATACGTTTGCGATCTTCGGGAGTTGTTAGTTCCATTTCGCCGGTTAAACCGAAGCCTGCATTGTTTATCAACACATCTATTCTGCCAGTTTGAGCAAGTACTTCGTTGATGCCTGCTGTAATAGTTTCGGGTCTGGTAACGTCAACAACTATAGTTTTGTAAGCTAAAGTTTCGCTTATTGGTTTCCTTACTGTTCCATAAACATTATATCCTTTAGCTGCTAATGTTTCGGCTATTGCTTTTCCAAATCCACTGGATACTCCTGTTATTACGACTGTTTTCATTTGTTATTTAATTAATGATTATTTTAATTTTGATTATTTCAATTTAAATTATAAGCAAACAAAAGTACTTAAATATATTATAAGTGGCTGTTAAAAAAACAAAAAGTTTAAAAGGAAGAATGCTAAAAGCATGGTGTATCTATTTTACAAGCACCTTTTAACTTCCAGGGAAATTTGGAAGTATTGTTGTAAATAGATAATTTTTAGAGTTTCATACAATGCTACTGTATTAAAAGATAGTTTTGAATTTAAAAATTGTAATCTTACATTTAATATGAAGCCAATTTATAATTATAATAGTGGAACTTTGCATTCGAAATACTAACAATTAGGTGATAGCTACAAGGGTATTAAAATAATTAATACTATTTTTTTAATAAATTATTAAAAGACTTCAAAATATTTGTATATTTGTTGAGTTTAAATTTTAATGATTATGATGCGTTTTAGTTTTAAAGTTACAGGGAAAATAATTGATGTCGTTGCAAAACGTATCTTTAGTGGAACTGTATATGTAGAAAATGGGAAAATTGATTTTATTGAAGAACATCAAACAAATAGTACTCAATATATACTCCCGGGTTTGATTGATGCACACATTCATATAGAAAGCTCTATGCTTATACCTTCCGAATTTGCAAGAATTGCAGTAACTCATGGCACAGTTGCTACTGTTTCGGATCCTCATGAAATTGCAAATGTATTAGGTGTAGATGGAGTTAATTATATGATAGAAAATGGGAAGAAAGTTCCTTTTAAATTCTATTTCGGAGCTCCGTCGTGTGTG
The DNA here is from genome assembly GCA_903911455.1 of uncultured bacterium. Lineage (GTDB taxonomy): Bacteria > Bacteroidota > Bacteroidia > Bacteroidales > JACABE01 > JBAXLO01. The sequence continues at coordinate 3,309 of CAIWDQ010000068.1, read as the reverse complement.
CCTGCTACTTTATTTGAGACATCAGGAGCAAATATTGGGGCAAAAGAGATTGAAAGGCTTATGAAGAGGGATGAGATAAAATATCTTTCGGAAATGATGAACTTCCCAGGGGTTATTTATAAAGATGAAGAAGTTATTAAGAAGCTATCAATTGCAAAAAAATATAAAAAACCAATTGATGGTCATGCACCGGGACTAAATGAAGCTTCTGTTAAGAAATATATTACCGAAGGCATTACTACCGACCATGAATGCTTTACATTAAAAGAAGCATTAACTAAAATAAAGTATGGTATGAAGATCCAGATTAGGGAAGGGAGTGCTGCCAAAAACTTTGAGTCACTTGTTTCATTAATTAGCACAAATCCAGATGATGTTATGTTATGTTCGGATGATAAACATCCTAATGATCTTTGTAAAGGGCATATCAATTCAGTAATTAAAAGAGCTTTAAAAGCCGGTTATCCTATCATTGATATTTTAAGAGCCTGTACATATAATCCTGTAAAACACTATAAACTTAATGTCGGGTTGCTACAAAAGGGTGATGATGCAGATTTATTAGTTGTTGATAATCTCGAAGATTTTAATGTGTTAAAAACTTATATTAATGGTGAAAAAGTAGCAGAAGCAGGCAATAGTTTAATACATGCAATAAATGAAGACCCAATTAACTTATTTAATGTAAATACTATTAATGAAAAAGATATAAAAATTGCATATACTAATAAAGATATAAAAGTAATTAAAGCTATAGAAGGGCAACTAATTACCGAAAGTTATATTGCATTTCCTAAAGTCGAAGATGGGTATATAGTGAGTGATATTGAAGATGATCTATTAAAAATAGTTGTGTTAAATAGATATGAGAACAGAAAACCTGCAGTTGCTTTTATCAATAACTTTAACTTAAAGAAAGGTGCTATTGCATCAACTGTGGCACACGACAGCCATAATATTATTGCAGTTGGCACTAATGATAAAGATATTGTTAGAGCAATAAATCTGTTAGTAGAATCTAAAGGAGGAATTGCTTTAGTAAATGGGAGTATGGAGGAATATCATCTGCCATTGCCTGTTGCAGGACTAATGTCGAATGCTAATGGGTATGAAGTTGCAGCGAAATACGAATATATGGATATGAAAGCAAAGGAACTCGGTTCGAAACTTAATGCCCCTTATATGACTCTCTCTTTTATGGCCTTACTAGTTATCCCAGCTTTAAAGATAAGCGATAAAGGTTTGTTTGATGGCAATAAATTTGAATTTACATCATTATTTAGCTAATTATTTTAACTTATTGACTATTATTTTATTTTTATATAGTTTATAGATATTGCGTTATTATAATTAGTATCTTTGCAAAAATTAATAGTATTTATATGACAGTAGAGGAAATCAAACAATTCTTACCGGCAGCAAAAGTATTTAGGGTATTAGCGCATCCTCATAGAATAAAAATAATAGAAATTCTCCTCGAGAGAGATGAGATATTTGTTGGAGAAACTGCCCTCTTGTTAAATCTACACATTGTACAAGCCTCTCAGCATTTAGATTATTTAAGAAAGATTGGAGTGCTTAACAAAAGGAAAGTAGTGCAAGTTACTTATTATTCCTTGAATAAAGCTAATTTAGAATTTTATTATAAATATTTCAAAGCAGAATAAATTAAGTATCCATTTTGTAAACTTTAATAACATGACAAAAGAAGAAATAAGAATTCTTAGACCATATTGTACAAAGATGAAATCAATTGCCCACCCGCATAGATTGGCTATCCTTAGTATGCTCAGCGAAACTGAGAGTATGCTTGTTGGTGATATTATGAGAAGTTTAAACAGTCGCCCACCCGATACAACTCTTCATCTAAAATTAATGAAAGCAAGCGGCTTTGTTACCAGTAAAAAGGTAGGCAGAAATATGTATTATTCAATGACAGAAGAGAATAAAGCGAATTTAAAAGAACTCGCAATATTCTATCACATCCATTAAAAGATCTCTTTTACTTTTACTATAATTCAGACGAATCTATTCTTCAATACTCTCCTCTGATTCCTTTTTTATTTGCAGAAGGAATTCTCTTACCTTTGTTAAAGACTCATACATCTCCATGTTATTTAAAGCATCCGTTTTATTGTCTTTCAATTTGGCTTTAGCTCCATCGATAGTATAACCCCGCTCTCTTAAATAATAAAAGATCAGTTTCAAGTTAGTAATATCTTCTTTTGTAAAGTTTCGTGTTCCTTTACTATTCTTTCTTGGTTGAAGAATTTCAAATTCTTTTTCATAGTATCTTAACAATGACTGATTGCATCCGAACATCTTAGCCACGTCTCCTATACGCCACCATATTCTTTCGTATGCTGGTCCTTTTTTTGGTAATGCCATTTCTTATTTTTTATACAAAGATACTACTTTATTTTATAATTGATACAAATAATTCATTTTTTCTTTTTGATCTTAATCAAAATTGTATTAATTTTGTTAGGTTCAAAAATCATGTAATTATGAAACCAAGAAATATCATATTAATAGTATTGTTTTTTATAACAACTAATAGCTTTTCGCAGATATATGGATTTAAATTTGGTTGGAGTCAGCCCGATTATAATCTAAACTCACACAACTTATCCCAATATAATAATCATTTGTATCAGGGTTATCAGTATGGTGCTTTTGTGAGGACAGACAGTAGCAGGTTCTATTTTCAAATTGAAGCATTTTATCAGAAAGCTGAAGAAACTTTTTTGAATGAACCTGGCAAACCCAATTTTACTTTAGGTGTCGATACCTTTAATCAGCATGTAGTAATACAAACTATAAACATCCCTTTTACTCTTGGTTTTCGTTTGCTAAGATTCAATCATTTTGATCTCCGCGCATATGGTGGTATTCAATCTTCTGTTACTTTGAGTAAAAAGCTTACTTCATTGCTCCCTTCAACACCTATTAATGAAAATATGGTAGAGAACATTGTAGTAAAATATATAGTAGGAGTAGGGTTTGATTTCTATTTTATATCTTGTGATTTAAGATATTACTTCGATAATGTACCTCAAATAAAGTCTACTGATGCTATTTCGTTTCCTTATAAGGATAAGTATTTTAATTATTCAGTAGCAATTAAGTTTTAAGAGTGACCTCATCCCAGCCCTCTCCTGTAGGAAATAATGGTGCTAACATAATAAAATTATTATTATCTTTGTGGTCTTAAAAAATCACAAATATGAAACACAATAGATCACTTGCTATTAGTAGCACGATTCAAGAATGTAAGACTGGAGATATTATCGGACTTTTGGAAAATGA
>CAIWDQ010000067.1 GCA_903911455.1 uncultured bacterium | reverse complement strand
CACTTTTTATTATGAAACATCAAATGATACGTATCATTTGATGTTTCATAATAAAAAGTGCGTAATGATAAATGATATCCTTAAAGTCATATTATAATTTGTAAATAAAATATAATTTATTGACAAATTATATTATGATATATCTAAAGTATAGAAGATTATGAAAGTTATTAAAACTAATCTTGCAAAAAAAATAAAAAAAGTCAGATTCCCAATATTTAATGTTTAATATTATTTGTTTTGCTAAACTTCATAATATTAAACTCATAAAAAACAAAAAAACCTGCCTATAAAAAGCAGGTTTTTTGAAGAGGTATCGAGCGGATTCGAACCGCTGTAGCCGGTTTTGCAGACCGGTGCCTAGCCGCTCGGCCACGATACCAGTTTGGGAGTGCAAAAGTAATAATTAATGTTTAATTTACAAATCTTTTTATTTATAAGGGATAAAAAAATGAGAACCGAAGTTCTCATTTAGTTTATTCTGCCAATACAAGTATTTTATTCTTCAGTACTTCCACCACGCCACCTTTTACTTCAAAGTATTGAGTTTCGTTATTAATATCCTCAACTTTTATTTTTCCTTGTTTAAGAACCGAGATCATCGGAGCATGATTGTTAAGTACTTCAAACGACCCATCAATACCGGGAAATTGAGCTAACTTAATTTCTCCGCTATATATAGATTGATCGGGTGTTATGATTTCAATGTTCATTTCGTAGTATTGATAAATTAGTTAGCTTCAGCTATAATTTTCTTACCTTTTTCGATGGCTTCTTCAATAGTACCAACAAGATTGAAAGCTGCTTCAGGATATTCATCCACTTCACCATCCATAATCATGTTGAATCCTTTGATAGTATCTTCTATTGAAACGAAAACACCTTTTAAGCCTGTAAACTGCTCAGCTACATGGAAAGGCTGAGATAAGAAACGCTGTACACGACGTGCACGATGTACTGCCAACTTATCTTCTTCAGATAACTCATCCATACCTAAAATAGCGATGATATCTTGTAATTCTTTATATCTCTGTAAAATTTCTTTTACTCTCTGTGCACAATTATAATGCTCATCACCAACTACATCAGGAGATAAAATTCTTGAAGTAGATTCTAATGGATTAACCGCAGGATAGATACCTAACTCGGCAATCTTACGGTCAAGTACGGTAGTTGCATCCAAATGGGCAAATGTAGTCGCTGGAGCAGGATCAGTCAAGTCATCAGCAGGAACATAAACCGCCTGTACTGAAGTGATAGAACCTCTTTTGGTAGATGTAATTCTTTCTTGCATAATACCCATTTCAGTTGCCAAAGTTGGTTGATAACCTACAGCAGATGGCATACGACCTAAAAGTGCTGATACTTCAGAACCTGCTTGTGTAAAACGGAAGATATTATCAATAAAGAAAAGGATGTCTTTTCCACCTGTTTTCTCATCACCATCACGGAAGTATTCAGCTACTGTTAAACCTGATAATGCTACTCTTGCTCTAGCTCCAGGAGGTTCGTTCATCTGTCCGAAAACAAGTGTTGCCTGTGATTTAGCCATTTCGTCCATATCAACTTTTGATAAGTCCCAATCGCCGTTTTCCATGCTTTCTTTAAATGCGTCACCGTATTTTATAACGCCTGATTCAATCATTTCTCTAAGAAGATCATTACCTTCACGAGTTCTTTCGCCTACACCTGCAAAAACAGACATCCCTGCATAACTCTTAGCGATGTTATTGATAAGCTCCATGATGATAACAGTTTTACCTACACCTGCACCACCAAACAAACCAATTTTACCACCTTTTGAATAAGGCTCAATCAAGTCAATAACTTTTACACCTGTATATAGAATTTCTTGTGAAGTAGAAAGATTTTCAAACTTAGGAGGATCCCTATGAATAGCATAGGTGTTAACTTTTGGGACTTCACCAATACCATCAATTGCTTTCCCAATAACGTTGAATAAACGTCCCTTTATGTTGTCGCCAACAGGCATTGAGATTGCTTCTCCAGTAGATTTAACATCCATTCCACGTTGTAGTCCGTCAGTTGAATCCATCGCAATGGTTCTTACAGTATTCTCACCTATATCCTGTTGACACTCCAAAACGATAACATCACCGTCTTCTTTTGTAACTTCCAATGCATCATAAATATCTGGTAAGTTGCCTTCTCCGTCAAAAGTAACGTCAATTACAGCACCTATTATCTGAGATATCTTTCCTGTACTCTTTGTTCCCATACTTTTTTTTATTTTGAGTAAGTTTAATTTGAGGCTGCGAAATTACAATTAATTTATGAATTTTTTAGTATAGATAATGAAAATTTTAACTATTTTTGACAACTTAATTTATTATTCTATAAATACAAAGAGATTAACATTAAACTAGTGAAAATACATACTAACATAACAACTTATCCTAAGTTCATCAAGCCGGTAATTACCGTAGGGATGTTCGATGGCGTGCATTCTGGTCATCAACAAATACTAAAGAAGGTAGTAGAGACTGCTAAAACTAACAAAGGAGAATCTATCGTAATTACATTTGACACACACCCAAGAATGGTTTTAAACCATGAATTTCATAAATTGAAGTTTATTAATTCTCAAGATGAGAAAATAGAACTCATACGTGCTACTGGTGTTGATCATATCATAATATTACCTTTTACTAAAGAGTTTTCTCAGCAATCAAGTTCTGATTTTGTAATTAATTTTTTAGTGAAGACTTTAAATATAAATACTCTTGCGGTAGGTTATAATAATCATTTTGGAAACAGAGAAAATAATAACTTTGATCATATTAATGAACTTGCTGCTGAATATAACTTTGACATTATCAAAACAGACGTCATAAGTATTGACAATCTTAAAGTAAGCTCAACCAGTATTAGGGATGCTCTTGGAAATGGAGATATTGTCCTGGCAAATAAGATGCTTGGTTATAAATATTGCCTTAGCGGCAAAGTAATTGAAGGCAATCGGATAGGTAATGAAATAGGATTTCCAACAGCTAATCTAGATATCGAAAATGACTTCAAGTTAATTCCTGCAATGGGTGTATATGCTGTAGAAGTTGAGATTGATAATACTAAATATAAGGGTATGCTGAATATTGGTATTCGTCCTACTTTGAATATTAATAAACTCTCGATTGAGACTCATATCTTTTATTTTAATAAGTATATTTATGGTCAGTATATTAAATTGTATCTTGTAGAAAGGATTAGAGATGAAGAACGATTCTCAAGTCTGGCACTTTTAATCGAACAGCTGAAAAAAGACAAAGCAGCTGCTTTGGATATCCTTGTAGATAAGAATGAAAATGATTTCTTTTAAGAATTTAATAAAATGAAATGTCTTTATAAATATAACATCATACTTATGCTGATGCTTTGTATTACTTTTAATATAAATGCACAACTCCTCAGCAAAGAAATGCTTGCTAAAGAGAAGGTATATACTTCCCTCAGTGAAGCTCTTATAAATCCTGAAAAAGTTTATAAGCTTGACCTTTCTAAACAAAAGCTGAAGGCTTTCCCGATGGAAGTTTTTAAATTATATAATCTTCAGGAATTATCTTTAGCAAAAAACAAACTTGAAGAGATCCCTGCTGAAATAGGAACTTTAACTAATCTGGAGATATTAAATCTGGAGAAAAACAAACTTGCTACTCTGCCATCTACTATTGGAAATCTTACCAATTTAAAAGAACTTATCCTAAATAGAAATGAGATATATAAATTACCTCCTGAGATAGGGAATCTATTAAACCTTGTAAAACTTGATCTGTGGAGCAACGATATTGATGAATTCCCTGAAGAGATCAGCAAACTTAAAAACACGTTGAAGTTTCTGGATCTAAGAGTAATACTTATTAATCTGGATAAGCAGAAAAAGATAATAGAACTGTTGCCGAATACAGATATCTATTTTAACAAGAGTTGTAATTGCAAGTAATATTATATATGTTAGATTTAAAAGTCAGCCTTATACAAAGTGATCTTGTTTGGGAAGATCCTATCGAAAATTTAAAGAGATTTAATCAGAAGATTGACACTATTAACGACAATCCTGATATAATTATACTTCCTGAAATGTTTAATACAGGCTTCTCTATCAATCCTAAAAAGTGTGCCGAAACTATGGAAGAGATCTCTGTAGAATGGATGAAACAGAAAGCAAAGGAGCGTTATAGTGTTATCTGCGGAAGCATTTTAATAAAAGAAGAAGAATTTAATTATAACCGCATGATTTGGATGCGTCCTGATGGTAGCTATGAAACTTACGACAAACGTCATCTATTCAGGATGAGCGACGAATATAAAGTAATGGATTGTGGTTACCAACGCACAATAGTTGAATTAAACGGGTGGAAGATTAATCTTCAGATATGTTATGATCTGCGTTTCCCTGTCTGGTCTCGCAATACTTACAAAGATAACGAGTATGAATATGATGCTTTAATGTATGTTGCCAACTGGCCCGAAAGCCGTTCGTATGTTTGGCAGACTTTGTTAAGGGCAAGGGCAATGGAGAACCAATGTTACGTTATTGGTGTCAACAGAGTTGGTAACGATGGACTAGGAATTCCTTATACAGGAGATTCGATGATAGTTGATCCTACAGGAACTATTATGTCACAACTTACACCAAGAGAAGAAGTAATTAAAACAATGAGTCTTTCGAAACAATCGCTTATTGATATGCGCAATTCATTTACTGTTGGTTTGGATTGGGATGCATTTGAATTAAGATAGTTTTATTGATTTAATAGATACTTCTTTAATAAAAAGAATTAAATTCATTATTTCGAGTAAAGCATAGCTTTTCTAAAATAAATCTTTACTCTTTTAATTTTAAACACATTTTACTTAAAGAACTCGAATATTTTGAGTACTTTTGCAAGCTCAATTTAATTAATAATGGCAGACGATAAGAAAATAATTTTCTCGATGGTTGGCGTTGGTAAACTTTACCCACCCAGCAAACAAGTTTTAAAAGATATCTATCTTTCTTTTTATTATGGTGCTAAAATCGGTATCATTGGTCTTAATGGTTCAGGGAAATCTACTTTGCTTAAGATTATTGCAGGTCTTGATAAATCATATCAGGGCGAGGTAGTAATTTCGGCAGGTTATTCTGTTGGTTATCTTTCGCAGGAACCTGAACTTGACGACAGTAAAACTGTAAAAGAGATTGTAGAAGAAGGTGTACAGGAAGTAGTAAATCTTTTGAAAGAATACGAAGAGATCAACAATAAGTTTATGGAGCCGATGAGTGATGACGAGATGTCAAAGCTTATTGACAGGCAAGGAGAAGTTACCGAATTACTGGAGCATCACGATGCCTGGGAACTTGATACTAAGCTGGAACGTGCGATGGATGCATTGCGTTGTCCTGAAAGTGATAGAATTATAGGAACATTATCAGGGGGTGAGCGTCGTAGGGTTGCTTTGTGCAGACTGCTTTTGCAGGAACCTGATATCTTATTACTTGATGAGCCTACTAACCATTTGGATGCTGAATCTATTGAATGGTTGGAGTTGCATCTGAAACAATATAAGGGAACAGTAATTGCTGTTACCCATGATCGTTATTTCTTAGATAACGTAGCAGGTTGGATACTTGAGCTTGATAGAGGTGAAGGTATTCCATGGCAGGGTAATTATTCTTCATGGTTAGACCAGAAGACGAAGCGTTTGATTATGGAAGAGAAGACAGAAAGCAAACGTCGTAAGACTCTGGAACGTGAACTTGATTGGGTGCGTATGGCTCCTAAAGCTCGTCAGGCTAAGGGGAAAGCAAGGTTGGCTGCTTACGATAGATTGATGAACGAAGATGTAAAACAAAAGGAAGAACGTCTGGAGATATTTATTCCTAATGGTCCTCGTTTGGGTAATAAAGTTATAGAAGTCCATAATGTTACCAAGGCTTATGGCGAAAAGATATTGTACGAGAACCTTAATTTCTCTTTACCTCCTGCTGGTATCGTAGGTGTTATCGGGCCTAATGGTGCCGGTAAAACTACTTTGTTCCGTTTGATTATGGGTAGCGAAACTCCTGACAGTGGTGAGTTTGTGGTTGGCGAAACAGTTAAAGTTGGTTATGTTGATCAGCAGCATGCTGATATTGATCCTGAAAAAGATGTTTGGGAAGTTATTTCTGAAGGTAACGACCAGATTCAATTGGGTGGTCGAATGATGAATTCGAGGGCTTATGTATCTCGTTTCAATTTCAGTGGACCTGATCAGGGGAAAAAGACTAAGGTGTTGTCGGGTGGTGAGCGTAATCGTTTGCATTTAGCGTTGACTCTTAAATCTGAAGCTAATGTATTATTACTTGATGAGCCTACCAATGATATTGATATTAATACCTTAAGGGCTTTGGAAGAAGGTTTGGAGAACTTTGCAGGTTGTGCAGTTATCATCTCGCATGATCGTTGGTTCTTAGACAGAGTTGCTACACATATCCTTGCTTTTGAAGGCGATTCGCAGGTTTATTTCTTTGAGGGTTCGTATTCTGAATACGAAGAAAACAAGAAGAAACGTTTGGGTGACGAAGGTCCTAAGAGGATTCGCTATAAGAAACTAATGGCGTAAAAGAATTATGAATTATAAATTACCTGCCTGCCGGTAGGCAAGGTGAATTATGAATTATGAAATAAAGGCATTAGGGAATGAATACATCCTGTCAGGTTTCCCATCCTGACAGGTATAAATAGGTTTTTTAATTCTATAACTTTAATCTTACCGCTTAGCCGATTTCCGGCTTAGCGGTTTTTTCTTTTCTTTTTTTATCTTTGTATGATAAAATAGATAT
>CAIWDQ010000066.1 GCA_903911455.1 uncultured bacterium | reverse complement strand
TCCCTTTTTTATTTGCGGATTTAAGGATAAAGCAAAAAAAGGAGATAGCGGAAGTATTAGTGATGATGTTTCTGATAAAAAACACTTGTAGCAGCTTTAAAAAGCCAAATGCGTTTATGCTATTTCAATACCTGCATTTTATGTAATGAAGACCTAACAAAAGTTGCCGACTTCTTTAAGACAGAAATTATTGATAGCTTAGATAAAGCATCAGACTACTTGTATATTAATGAATATTTGATACATGTTTTGGCTGGTATAATAAAAAATGATCCTCGTCCAATTTTTAAACATGCTGATAAGTTTAAAGCAGAGAATAAAGGTAAAGGAGATGGATATATTTTCTTATCTGATGTACCTAATCCTACGGTTATCCCTGCACGTGCTAAAAAAGTACTAATAGGAGAAACAATCGAAGCTCCATTTGCAGATATTGGTTCAAATACTGAATACTATCTAATTTTTGCAGCAGCTACTCCAGGCGAAGATTTTGATGTAAAGTTTACTGTTATTTAAAGTTACTAAAATATCTTAAAAGTTAATAAAAGAGTCCTTTTCATTAAATTGATAAGGACTCTTTTTATATTTACAAACAATTCATTTATAACAATTAATTCATAATCCATAATTCATAATTCATAATTCTTTTCATAATTCATAATTCATAATTCATAATTCTTTTAAACATTTCTAACTTTTTGTTGTTTCACTTTCTCAATTCGTAATATAAATTGACAGTATGGACGTAAACGGAAAGATTTTTAAGAAATTCCTTGACAGAAGACACAGCAGCGATCTGCATTTAGAACAAGCTATTACAAAGCAACATGCGAAAGGAAAACTTTCGGCTCGCGAAAGAATTGAACTCCTTTTTGATCGCAATACATTTGAAGAAATAGACGAATTTGCTACTTCCGCTAAGGCAGGAAGCGACTTCGGTAAAGCCGATCGTGGTTTTGGCGACGGTGTAGTAACCGGCTTTGGTAAGATTAACGGAAGGTTAACATTTGTTTATGCTCAGGATTTCACAGTCATGGGCGGTTCGCTGGGAGCCATTCACGCTCAAAAAATCACCAAAATAATGGATTTATCTATGAAAATGGGAGCACCTATCATTGGATTAATTGATTCGGGTGGTGCCCGTATCCAGGACGGCGTTGTAAGTTTGGCAGGGTATTCAGATATATTCTTACGCAACGTGCAAGCCTCCGGTGTGATACCCCAGATTTCAGTTATCATGGGACCGGCCGCTGGTGGCGCTGTTTACTCCCCTGCCCTCACCGATTTTACTTTTATGACCAAACATACAAGCTATATGTTCGTTACAGGCCCTAATGTAGTAAAAGAAGTACTTAATGAAGACGTAACTACCGACGAACTCGGTGGTGCTGATGTGCATGCCCGTAAAAGTGGAGTTGCTAACTTTATCTTTGAAGATGAAGAGAATACTTTACTTGGTGTGAAGCGTTTGCTATCCTATTTCCCTTCAAATAACTTAGAAAACCCTGCTTTTATTGAAAGCACCGATAATAGATTCAGATTTGAAGAAAAGCTAAGAGACATTGTTCCTGATGATCCAAATAAACCATATGATGTTAAGGACGCTATTAAATTAATTGTAGATAATGGCAGGTTCCTTGAAGTTTCTGAACTTTATGCTCAGAATATAGTTACCGGATTTGCCCGTTTAAACGGAAAATCCATTGGAATCGTTGCTAATCAACCAAAGATCTTAGCTGGTACGTTAGATATAGATGCCTCAATGAAAGGTGCTAAATTTGTTCGTTTCTGCGACTCATTCAACATTCCTATCCTTACATTAGAAGATGTTCCTGGCTTCTTACCTGGTGTTAATCAAGAATATGGCGGTTTAATTAAGCATGGAGCAAAATTATTGTATGCTTATTGCGAAGCTACCGTTCCTAAAGTTACAGTTATCTTAAGAAAAGCTTATGGAGGTGCATTCTGCGTTATGAACAGCAAGAATATCGGCGGCGACTTTAGTTTTGCATGGCCAACTGCCGAAATAGCAGTTATGGGTCCCGAAGGTGCTGTTGCTATCTTATATAAGAAAGAATTAGCTGAGGCAACAGATCCTGTAAAGGTGAAAAAAGAATTAGCAGCCAAATACCGCGAGGAGATCGCAAATCCTTACATTGCAGACGAAAAAGGTTATATAGATGAGGTAATTGATCCGGCTGATACACGTATTAAACTAATTGTTGCTTTTGAAGCTCTGGAATCTAAACACGTAAATATTCCTTCACGTAAACATGGAAATATTCCATTATAATGTGATATTGATCTAATGTAAATTGAGTTTTAAAAAATATTTTTTTCATGAAGAAAATCAATAGTATTTTAATTGCAAACCGTGGAGAAATTGCAATAAGAATTATCAAAACTGCAAAGAAAATGGGCATCCAGACCTATGTAATTAAAACTGCAAAGGAACCCAATGCTATCTATTTAAACTTTGCTGACCATATTTGTGATTTTACCGAAAGGTTTGATGAAATCCCTGAGTTTTTAGATGTTGAAAAACTAATTGAAACTGCAGTTCAATATAAAATTGATGCAATACATCCTGGTTATGGATTTTTGGCAGAAAACCCATACTTCGCACAGAGATGCGAAGAAGAAAAGATAGAATTCATTGGTCCATCGGCTGATGTTATCTATAAAATGGGGAACAAAACCATTGCTAAACAGATTGCCCGTAAACATAAGATTCCATTGCTAGAAGGAAGTAAAGGGAACCTTGCAAACGCAGATCAGGCTATTGAAATTGCTAAAATCATTGGTTATCCTGTAATTTTAAAAGCTGCATCTGGTGGTGGTGGCAGAGGAATGCGCATCGTTGAGAATGATTCTCAGATGGAGAAGAATTTCAGACTTGCAACCAATGAAGCAGAAAAAGCTTTCAATGATCCTTCAGTTTTTGTTGAAAAATATGTTAGGAATCCTAAGCATATAGAATTTCAGGTTTTAGCTGATAAAATGGGCAACACAATTCATCTTGGCGAAAGAGAATGTTCTGTGCAACGTAAACATCAGAAGTTATTAGAGGAATCTCCTTCACCTGCTTTGACCGAAGACTTAAGAAAGCGTATGGGCGAAGCTGCTATACGTATAACTCAGGCTGTGAAGTATTACAGTGCCGGTACTGTTGAGTTTTTGCTGGATGCTGACGGTGGTTTTTATTTTATGGAAATGAATACACGTATTCAGGTTGAGCACCCGGTAACTGAAGAAATAACCGGTGTTGACTTGATTGAACAACAAATAAGAGTGGCTCAGAGCGAGAAATTAACCCTGACTCAGGATGATATTAAAATCAATGGCTGGGCTATTGAATGCCGTATAAATGCTGAAGATGTACAGGCTGGTTTCTCTCCAAATCTTGGTACAATTCAAAAGATTAGCTTACCAAAAGGCGAAGGCATCAGAATAGATACAGGTATTGAGAGCGGTTCGGTGATAACTCCTTTCTATGATTCAATGATTGCCAAATTAATTGTGCATGGCGAGAATCGTGAGAAAACAATTGAGGCTATGTTGAATGCTCTGGGCAAACTACGAATAAAAGGCGTTAAAACTACAATCCCTTTCTGCAAAGCTGTTTTAACTAATAAGGTTTTCGTTAATGGAACTTTCAATACTTCTTTTATTGAAAAAGATATGGAAAAGACTTACTTCCAGGAGAAAGATGAGGAAATGCTCGCTGCTTTCTTTGCTACCTATAATTATGCAAACGAAATAAGAGAGGAAAAAGATACCTGGGTTGACCACGAGAAAGGAAAGAACATAGATCCATGGTTATTGAACAAAAGATTACGTTAACATTGTCATCAAAATAAATTTAACATGAAATTAAGTTTTAAAAAGAGATCATCATCTGAGCCGGTTAAATATATTACACTTGGTAAGGATGGAAAGAAGTATGAATTCATTTATAGTCCAACTGATGGCTTGAGAGTTAACAGTAAGAAGCAGGATATTGAGATTATTGATGATGCCGATGGATTTACTTACATTAAATTTAAAAATAAGAAGTTTCCGGTTGAAGTAATTGAGCAAAACCAGAATAAATTTGTCATCTTAATTAATGGTGTAAGCTATAACTATACTGTTGAAACTCCCCTATCTTATCAGCGTAAGCAAATCATTGAGAAGACAATGAAGAAATCAAAGACTGGGTTTGTTTCTGCTCCGATGCCAGGGAAAATTATTGAAGTGTTTGCCGAAGAAAATGCAATCATTAACGAAGGTGATGTACTTCTTATTTTGGAAGCTATGAAGATGCAGAACGAAATTCTATCAACAATTTCGGGTGTTGTAAAAAAGATCAATATCAAACAAGGTGATAACGTTAATAAAGACGATATCCTTTTAGAAATAAGACAATAAATCAATTCTAAATTAATAAATAAGAATTACGGATTGAAGAAAAACATATTTTAACAGCCATGTTAATTTACTAATTAAAGTACTTTGAGCAATTGAAGTACTTTTTTTATTAATTTTGGACAATAATTTCTTAACATAGAAAAACATATTCAGACAATAAATAATATCATCATGAAAACTATTCCTCAACTTTTAGAAGACAGTGTTTTAAAGTATTCTGATAATCCACTTTTGTGGGAAAAGAAAACAGATAAGTTTGAAGCATTATCTTATCAGCAAACTAAAGAATATATTTATAAGTTTGCTGCAGGTTTAATGAGTTTAGGAATACATAAAGGCGATAAGATAGCACTTATTTCTGAAGGCAGAAACACCTGGATCATAAGTGAAATGGGGATATTATATGCAGGAGCAGTTAATGTTCCGCTATCAGTAAAACTTATTGAAGCTTCTGAGATTAAATTCAGGATAAATCATTCTGAGAGCAGGTTTATAATAGTATCGCAAGGGCAAGCTAGTAAAGTTAAGCTTATTAAAAGTGAATGTCCCCAGGTTGAGAAGATCATTTTCTTAGATGAACAGGAAAATTATAGTAATGATGAGCTTCATATCAATGATATTTATAAATTAGGTGAAGATTTTTTAGCTACTCAGGGTTCTGAGTTTGAAAAGAGATGGACCTCTTTGAAAGGTGAGGATCATGCTAATATATGTTACACCTCAGGTACAACTGCCGATCCGAAAGGGATAGTCCTCTCCCATCGCAATTACACTGCCAACGTTGAGCAAGCGTGTTCGTTGATGACAATCCCTGAATCTTATCGTACGTTATTTATATTGCCCTTAGATCATTCGTTTGCGCACACCGTTTATTTTTGTTTTATCTATAAAGGAGCAAGTATTGCCTCTGTGCAAGTGGGTAAAACGCCAATGGAATCGCTTAAAAACATTCCAATTAACATTAAAGAGCTTAAGCCTAATCTTATTTTAAGTGTGCCTGCGCTTGCTAAGAACTTCAGGAAGAATGTTGAGAAAAATATAAGAGATAAAGGCAAAATTGCATCAACATTATTCAATATAGGATTAAAGATTGCTTACATGTATAATGCTGAAGGCTACAATAGAGGCAAAGGTTTGAGAAGTATTCTGAAGCCTTTGAAGAATTTCTTTGATAAGATCTTATTTATTAAAATAAGAGACGCTTTTGGTGGACAAATTGACTTCTTTATAGGAGGTGGTGCGATGTTGGATATAGATATTCAGCGTTTCTTTTATGCAATTGGCATCCCAATGTTCCAAGGTTACGGGCTTACTGAGGCCTCCCCTGTCATCTCTTCCAATGGTTTGCTTAATCATAAGCTTGGTTCTTCGGGACCTTTGGTAACTCCGCTAGACTTTAGAATTGAGGATGATAACGGTAATTCTTTGCCTGTTTTCGAAAAGGGTGAAATTGTGATAAAAGGCGAGAATGTGATGATTGGTTATTGGAAAAATGAAACCGCTACTGCCGAAACTCTTAAAGATGGCTGGTTACATACAGGTGATATGGGTTATCTTGATGATGATGGTTATCTTTATGTTACGGGGCGTTTTAAATGTCTTTTGATAGCTAATGATGGTGAAAAATATTCTCCTGAAGGTATTGAAGAGGCTTTAACTGAGCACATCACTTTTATTGATCAGATAATGCTTTACAATAATCAGAGTAATTATACTACTGCTCTTTTAGTGTTGAACAAAGAGGCTGTAAAGCGTTGGTTTAAAAATCATTCCCATTCGCATAAGCATACTGAAGAGGAGAATATAAAGGTATTCCTAAAGCATCTACAGCATGATATTATGAATTATGATAAGAAAGGAAAGCATGAAGTAGTGTTCCCTGAAAGATGGTTGCCGGCTGCTTTTGGCATTCTAAAAGAACCTTTTACAGAAAATAATCGTATGTTAAACTCTACTCTAAAAATGGTTAGAGGGCGTATTGATAAAGATCGGAAGAGCGTCGTGTAGGGAAAGAGTGTT
>CAIWDQ010000065.1 GCA_903911455.1 uncultured bacterium | reverse complement strand
GTAAAATTAACATTTATCCATCAGGACAAAGGGGAAGATTAATTTCTTTCTCTTTTGTCTTGAAAATATTAATTACTCTTTATCCTCTTAAAAGTTGCATTTATTAGTTGAATTTAGGTGTGAATATCTGTGGATTGATTTATAATAACATTTCTACTGAATATCTGTGGATAAACTTAAAATATTAATTCTTATTTTCTATTTTATATCCTATTTTCCCTCTTTCACTATTTTCATTACTTTTAGTTTCTGCAAGTTCAGTTAGTGCTAAATATATATCATTAAACTGCATATTACTTTCTAGCATAAAATTTTCAAGTTTTTGGTTTAGTTCAATATAATTAATTGCATATTGTCTGAGCATTACAAATGTCCTCATTATAGAAATATTTACCTCTATAGCTCTATTTGACTTCAGTACTCCACTCAACATTGCTAATCCTTGTTCTGTAAAAGCAAAAGGAAGTTTTTGAGTTCCTCCTCTTTTCTCTATTTTTGATATCACAAATTGTGACTTCAAAATTTCCCATTCATTCTTTGTTAGCTGAAACATAAAATCTAATGGAAATCTATTAATGTTTCTTTTGACTGCTTGATTTAAAACTCTTGTATCTACTTCATATAATAAAGCTAAATCGTAATCAAGCATTATCTTAACACCTCTAATTTCAAATATTTTATCCCTAATTAATTCTAAATTCATAATAATTTTATACTATTTTATCTGTCTATTTCAGTGTAGTAATCAGTGAATATCTGTGGATTGATTTATAAAATTACTCGTTTAATTTGAACTTGTTGTGTTCCGAAGTTTATTAATAATCCAAGTCTGAAGTTAGTTGCTTTTAGATAATTAAGTACTTGTGCAACATGTTCAGGAGTTAATCCATCACATGCTTTTAATTCGATAATTATTTTATCATAACATATAAAATCTGCATAATATGCTTTTTGTAGTTTTTGACCTTTAAAATAAATTTCTAGTTTTTTCTCGGATTCAAATGGGATTAAGTTATTTGCAAAAGTTAATTGCAATGCTTCATGATATACTGCTTCCAGAAAACCAAAACCAAGTTCATTTTGTACTTCATAACTTGCTCCAATTATTTTATGACTTTCTTCTTCAAAAAGGAATTTTTCGTTGTTCAATTTATTGGGGGGGGTAAAAATATTTTAAGTTTATCCACTGATGAACTCAGATTTAATCACAGATATTCACAAATTGAATAATTTCTTTATCAGTGTTTATTAGTGTAATAATCAGTGTTAATCTGTGGATATGATTTTAGCAGTGAAACAATTCTTCCATAGTAAGCCACCACTCAGAACCATCCTCACTTAAACTTTCCTGACAAGGATCCGTTTCTTTCCACCATCTTTGAGTATGCTCATCCTTAGCCATCTTTTGCATATCTGCCTTAAAGTCTGTCCCTATATATTCAAAATATGCAAACAACAAATCATTGTGAATATATATAGAATAATTTCTTATATTACATTCAGCAATTTTAGCTATCACATCGGGCCATGGTTCGGCATGAAGTTTCTTATAATATTCTAACTTTTCAGGCCGGATTTTAATAATTTGTCCAAATCGTTTCATAGTTATTAAATTTTCCACAGATATTCACTAATTAAACCACAGATAAACTCAGATAAGATTTGATGTCATTTTTCATCAGTGTTTTTTATATCAGTGTTATCAGTGGATAAATATATTAAACAATTTCATTTCTTCGAATCCTTATTTTTAAAGTATTTTCAATCTTTTGTTCAGAAAACAATACTAAATAACCTCCGCCACCTGCACCACTTAATTTATAGCCTAAAACTTTATCTTTAATAGTCTTAATTGCTTTTGGAACAGAAGGTATTACCATATTTGGGAACATACTTATTTGTGCTTTATAAGATGCTATCATTGCTTTACCAAACGCTTTAGTATCCATATTTAGGGCTGCATTCCATAAATTATCAGCCGCTAAAGAGAGCTCTTTTGCTTTTTCTTCTGTAATATTAATATTATCTAAAACGCTATATTTGCTTTCACGAGGTTGCAAAGGCATCAGAAACAGATGATCTTCCAACCAGTCGAGAATATCAGGATTATTTATTTTTTCAATTCTATCAGGCCAATATTCACCTTTTTCATAAAAAAGATAATTTAAACCCGGCAAAACTATTCCTAATGAATCCTGAGAACCACTAACATAATCAACACCCGGTTGGTTTTCGTAACAGAAGAGTATTTTAGCTAATTTATCTTTATCACCTTCAGGGATGTTGGTTTGCCAAAGATCTATTGCTTTTTTGCGGGTGCTTGTTGACATACCACTTCTATCGTTAAAATCATAATCAGGTTCAATACTTATGGTTATTACTGCTCCAGGAAAATATTTAGAAACAAAAGGCTGGTCTAACCAGCCACCACCTAAATCAATTCTATAGGGGATCCTGCATTCATTTCGTAATGCAGTAGTCGATCGAGCCGGCAATCCTTCGTGTGGGATTCTTTTACTTATAATGTATTCAATTCCATTTTGATAACAATATTCCTCTTTTAATGGACTATGTCCATCTTCATTTACAAAAAGAATATCTGGTTTTAGGTTTTCTATTTCTGGAATAAAGTCAAGAATTCCTCTTCCAGAATTAACCCAAGCATCTTTAACATATCTTATTGCTTTAACCATAAAAAGTCGCTCAGCTTCTGAATTAATAGTTGGTCTGGCTTTAAGTTCATTAATTGTTTTATCCGAACCAACCCCAACATATAAATCACCATAAGAAGATGCTTCTCTGAAAAACTCTATGTGTCCACTATGTAATAGATCATAGCAACCGGAAATGAAAACTTTTTTTGAAGGCATAATTTTTACTTTATTCTATCCACAAATTCCCACTGATATAAAAAAAGAGCACTGATATAAATTGATAAAATGTTATGTAGATATCGAATATCAGTGCTTTCATCTGAGTATATCTGTAGATTATTTTATTCATGTTGAGATGATATTTGATATCCTTTATCAATTAATAATTTTTCTTTTCCCATAATCTGCATATCTGAGTTTATCATCTCTTTGATTAAACTATTAAGATTATACTCTGGAATCCATCCTAATATTTCTTTTGCTTTAGTAGCATCACCAATCAATAAATCAACTTCAGTAGGTCGAAAATATTGTGAATCTATTTCAACAACAGTTTTACCAATAAGGAATTTATATTCTTGACTTTTAGAATTAACAATAATCCCTTTTTCATTTACACCTTCTCCTTTAAATTCAATTTCAACTCCTAATTCATCAAAAGTCATTTTTATAAAATCTCTGACTGAAGTTGTTATGCCTGTAGCTATAACATAATCATCAGGTATTTCTTGCTGTAATATTAAATACATTGCTTTAACATAATCTTTAGCATGCCCCCAATCCCTTTTAGCTGATAAATTTCCTATAAAAAGTTTTGATTGTAATCCTAATACAATTCGAGCAATTGCTCTTGTAATTTTACGTGTTACAAATGTTTCGCCTCTTAATGGGGATTCATGATTAAATAAGATGCCATTACTGGCATGCAAACCATAAGCCTCCCTATAATTAACAGTTATCCAGTAAGCATAAAGTTTAGCAACACCATAAGGACTACGAGGATAAAAAGGTGTTTTCTCTGTTTGAGGAACTTCCTGAACTAATCCATAAAGCTCGGAAGTTGAGGCTTGATATATCTTTGTCTTTTTTGTTAAATCTAGTAAACGAACAGCCTCGAGTATACGTAATGTCCCAATACCATCGGCATTAGCAGTATATTCTGGTGTGTCAAAACTAACTTTAACATGACTCATAGCAGCAAGATTATAGATTTCATCTGGTTGTACCATCTGAACAATCTTGGTAATATTCATCGAATCAGTCATGTCACCATAGTGAAGAATGAAATTACGATTTTCGATATGTGGATCCTGATATAGATGATCAATTCTATCTGTATTTATCAGAGAACTCCGACGTTTTATTCCATGAACAATATATCCTTTTTCTAAAAGTAATTCACTTAGATAAGCCCCATCTTGTCCAGTTATACCGGTTATTAAAGCAGTTTTACTCATTTTCTTAATCTAAATTGTTATTGGTATAATTTAACTTTTATGAATTTTTGAAGATTTTAAAGGGACTTTTCTTTTAAACTTTGAATAATTTATTGAAATTAGTATCAAAATAGCTCCAAGGAAGAAAGATACAATAACTTTACTAGTATTTGTAAGCACTTCGAAATCGAAAAGTAAGATTTTAATCAAGGCAATAGAAAAAATTGAAATTCCTATAAATCTTAAAAAACGAAAACGTTTAGTAAAAGCAATCATTAGAATTAATAAAGAAAAAACAGCTAAATTCTTTGATTCTGATTTTATGTTTTGAATAAATGATTGATTTGATATTGTAATCTGAAATCCTCCATATTGATCAAATATTGATAATATTGTAGGTATTTACAAAGAATTATATCCTGAAACAACTAAATGATTTGTAGAT
>CAIWDQ010000064.1 GCA_903911455.1 uncultured bacterium | reverse complement strand
CTTTTTTTAAAATTATTACTTATTAATTCTTAATTATTAATTCTATTCATTTATTTAGTTACAAATTGTCGTGCATAGTATTTAGCAGTAAGCTTCTCGCCAGTAGCCAGCTCTATCATATCATTCCAATATAAGGTGCGCCCCGGTTTAAATACTTTATCAATAAGATATTTACCAATCTCCGGATTCTTAGCAAAGCTTTGTGCTTTTAAATCGGTTTGTTTCAATACCTTTTCGGTGATATAATAACTCAACTGAGAAGCCATTAATTCGCCTAATAAATAATTGTGATAATAACAAGGATACAAAGCCAAATGTATTTTTGATGCCCAGTCTGGTTCGTTACGATCAGCAGGACGTTTCAACATCTGATACTTCTCAACCAAATCCCACCACAATTTATTTAAATCCTGATCAGGATTTTCGTACATAGCTTTCTCAAAACGATACATAACCTGTGCCCAACGACTAAATACCAATTGATCCAGACGTAATTTCTTATGACAATTGTCAGCTATCTTAGCCTTTTCTTCATTACTAATGCCTGTCATTGTTTGTATCCATTCAGGATTGCTAGATAATCTTCCGAAGAACATAGCAATAGCTTCAGTAGTAAAAGTATGAGCAGGTTCGCGAAGTGTAAAAGGAGTAGCTTTGTCAAGATATTTAAAATAAACACCATGACCAAATTCATGCAACATAGTACCCATCCATTCGGCATTAGGTTTAATGTTACAAAGCACTCTTACATCACCTTCGTGATCAATATCAGTGCAAAAAGCATGTTGATTCTTACCTTTTCTTTCTTCAAGATCACTATGTTTGATAATATCACCGCAAGGCATACCTACTCCTTTATAAAATACTTTAGTGAGTTCAGCAAGATCTTTACCAGCAAAGTATTTATCCAAATCAATATCATATAATTTAGGTGCTTCCTGGAAGAATCTGTTTTGATAATGCCAAGGCATCAAATCACTCTTATTAACACTATAACGCTTTGCAAAATTCTCATCTATTTCATTCTTAAGATCAGCAAAAGAACTGTGAGTTAAACTATCAAGTTCGTCAAAAATCTTTTCAATTTCTTTTGGATCTTGTTCGTCTAACTTCAAACTCATCTCATGATAATTATTAAAACCAAGTTCTTTAGCAATCTCATTACGCATCTTAACAAGCTTAATAAGATCATCTTTCACAACATTGCCAATCTTCTTGTGAGCTAACCATGCATCTTTTAATTCTTTTGAATCTACAGAAGTCTTTAATACTTCTTCGAGTTGATTATCGCTAAGTTGTTTCCCATTAACTTCAGCACGAAAATTACCATACTTCTGTTCAATTTGAGTTTGAAGTTTTGTTACAGCATTTAACTTAGAAGTATCTACCTGAGCACCCAGATAATGATTGTAAAGGATTTCTAGCTCTCTCTTCAACATCTTATCATTAATAGCATTTGATTCTTTAATTTCTTTTAATGTTTTAAAAGCGGTTTTATCCGAGAAGATAGCATTGATCTTCATATTAAGATCTTCTTCTTTCTTAAAGTCTTCAGGTTTTCCTGATATGGCAGCATCCCAGGCAGCTATCCCTGCTTCTTTAAATAAAGGAATTGTTTTAGCATCGTGTTGTTTGATAAAATCAATCAATTTCTGTTCCATGTTGTTTGAATTTTTACATCCATTGTTATATATCATTGCAGTTAACAATAATACAATTAATAAATACTGTTTTTTCATGTTGTTTTATTTGTTTTATTATTAAATATAGAGTGATTTATGTTAAATGTTATATGTAGACGGTTCATAAGTGATATATGTTACTTTTTTTTATAAAAAAGATATTGTCCTATTACTATAAATATTACAGTAAAGATAGTACTGATTATAACTCTCCAGAATGTATAGAAAAACTCGTGGAATGAAAACACCTCAAGATAAAAGAATACTATATGATGCAGCAATACAATTATGATAGAGTACTTTAAAAACCAAGAGATCCCTAAATCTCTTATACTTGGAGTCATTCCCTGTTCGTAATCTCTGGTTGAAGAAATAAATCTTAATACGCCAGGACGACAGAATCCAATAAATACACTGGCTGCTGTGTGCATCCCCATTGTATTTGAAAACAAATCAACGCCAAAGCCAACCAGAAAAGATGAAACCAATATAAACCAATCAGGAGTTTCAAATGGTAAAAGTAAGATGAACATTATATAAATGTAAGGATTTAAATATCCTCTAAAGTTAATGTTATCAAGAACTAATACTTGAAGTAAAATTAGTAGAATAAAGCGAACACTATTTCTAAGATACACATTATTCATGTTGCACTCCTTTCATCTTTAATTGTTCTTCTTTAAATAAGTTTCTTACAATATATACATAATCCAACTTCTTATAATCCGTAAAGAAAGTAATATTAATTTTATATGTATTGTCCCCTTGATTTATTTTAAAATAAGAAACAGTTCCTATAGGGATTCCTTCTGGAAAATCAAGAGAATGTCCACTGGTTATAACGGTATCACCTTTGCTAATTACAACATGCGAAGGGATATCAAGAAGTGTTCCTGTTTTATAACTACCGCCTTCCCACACAACAGTTCCTAAGTAATTATTCTTTTTGATCTTGGCTGTTATCTTCATTTCGCTATGTAGCAATGACATTACTGAACAGAAATTATTTGAAACACCATTTACAATTCCTACAATCCCGATAGGACTAACAACAGCCATATCATTACGTACACCCTGTTCAAAGCCTTTGTTTAGCATCAGATAGTTATTTCTTTTGCCCGTTGAACTACTAATTACTTTAGCATCCACATATTGATATTGCTGTTTGTAGGTAGTATCCTGAACTTTAAATAACTTATTAGTGATCTTAACATAAGAATTCTCATTCTGAGCGTGAAGCAATGCATTCTCAGCAGCTAATTGTCTATTGGTTTCTTTTAGATTAAAATAATCAAAGATGTTATTATAGGATTGATAGATACTACCAGTAAGTTGATTGGCAGTATTAAGCATCCTTCCGCCCTGATAATAATTGTTGTTAGCAATCATTATAAAAGCAAAAACTTCCAGTAAAACAAACAGGAAGAAGAAGTAATATTTAAATAAGAATCTGAATAACTGACGCACGTATCAATAATTAAATTAAATAAATGATAGTGCAAAGATAGTGTTAAAATTTTATTTTATACCAAAAAGTATTCTCTTTTACTTGAAGTTTTAAAACTTTATTAATTTTACCTGCAAGCATAATAAAGATATTCAGCTGTTTCTTCCTTAACCACTCAATAGAATCTTCGTTTCCACGTGATGCCTGAGCAAAGTGAATTAGGAATTCATCTTTATAATCAATGAGCCATTTAACAGCATTGGTTTCGTTGTCCATGGCATTACTTAATACGCCATATTGAGGGTAATTACTTTTAAGTAACCATTGCACAGCTTCTTCATCACCGCGAATAGCATTTGATAAAGCAGCCAATTCTTGATAACCATTATTTAACAGCCAATCAAAGAAATCTTTTTCACCATCAATAGCTTTACCGAAAGCTAATAATATTTTAACATCATACTGAAGCATATTCTTTAACTAAACTTTTTTTACAAATTTAATAATAAGTTTTTTATTCATAAACATTAGTTTCAATTCCAAAAGCTCTTACCTTTTCAGCAATACTTTCAAGCTCTGTTTTAGATAATTTAATTAGATTATCTGCAGGTGTTGCTCTATCAATAGGATAAATCATAACATAAATTGGCTTAATATCAACTACATATTTTAACCATGCATTTATTTCTTCATCAGTTGTATTATCAATAATATCACCATTATATTCTCCTCTCAAAAATAAAGTCTGAATAATTACATTCCCTTTAAAGCGTTTTATATTATTAACAACATCCTCTAATCTATATGATTTGTTAGCCCTATTTATCAATTTGAATGTTTTCTCAGTGCCTGCATCTAATTTTAAAATATTATTATCAACTTTAAGTAATGCATTAAACACATTTTCTTTATTAAGATTTAAGGAATTAGATAATACAGTAACCTTTGCATCCTTAAAATATTTATTTCTTAATTCTAAAACGTCATCAACAATACCAAGGAATTCAGGATGTAAAGTAGGTTCACCATTGCCGGCAAAAGTTATAGAATCAAGAAGAGAATTTTCTGAAGATAGTTGTTGTAGTTTCTCTTCAAGAAATTTATATACTACTTTTCTATCACAAAAAGTTTTCCTGATATCATCAACCTGATCAGTCCAACCACACTCACAATAAATGCAATTGAAATTGCATATCTTTTTGTTTGTGGGTAATAGATTTACTCCTAAAGAAATGCCTAATCTTCTACTTTTAATTGGGCCAAAAATTATATCACTAAAAAGTATTCCACTCATCTTTATTATACATATGAATTAGTTTGCAAAATTCAATATTTATCTTCATTCAACAAAATTAATTATACTATTTTATATTAATGCTGAATTCAATTTATAAATGCAACTTTTTGGTTTGACAAATATATTGATAAAAATTCAATTGGTGTTAAATACTTTAATTTTTTTCTTGGTCTATTGTTTAAAATGTTCTGAACT
>CAIWDQ010000063.1 GCA_903911455.1 uncultured bacterium | reverse complement strand
CAAAACTTTTGCCGATAAGTAATATTACCAGCAAAAAGAATAAAACGAAATTCTTTTTCATTGTGAATTGTGTTTAATTTATAAAAAAATTAATAAAAGACTATTTTTAGCCTTACATATTGTCCAATAAATTAATAATTAAATTTTACAAATTTCTTCTTAAGTCCTGTGGCTGCTATTGCAGGTATGTTAGCCAGCAGCATAATTTGTTTTTTGTTTGTTTCCCAATTTTAATGTTTTGTAGCTCTTAGGTTCTTTCAAGCATGGTTTTCAACTTTATTTATATAATAAAAAAGGGCGTGAACCTCCGCATAAAATCTCAGCTAACTGAGGTACGACCAAGCACCCTAAAGGACTGAAATGAAGCAAAAGGAACACACCCATTCGGGTGCGTTCACGAAAGTCATTTCCTCCTTTGAATATTTGGTCGTTTTCAGTTAGAGAAACGCTATGTAACGCAACTTCTTTAATATATTTTATTTTACATCAAATCATATGTATATACCCTAAATAAAGTCGTTAAAGTTTTTAAAATTAAACAGGGTAAAAGTACAAAATAATTTTTATCTTTTATAAAATGTTTTTAATCCATTTTTTCTTTAAACTCTTAATTGCATTTGTGACCAAAAGGTTACCAACGAAATTAAATTATTTTGGCTGTAAAAGTACAACATTTATTCACTGATGTCAAGACATGTGGCGAAATAATGGCGAAATAATGATAAGTTGAAAATCTTTATATTATAGTTTGTTTTATATTAGCACCTTTATAATATATGTTATAAACTCAAATAGTCGAGATTGTGGCGAGATTTATGTTATTATTATCCTTAAAATTAAAAAAGCTCCAACAAAATAATTTGTTGAAGCTTTTTTCTTAATTTTTAATTCTTAATTGATTTAAACTCCCACAGGTATTAATCTGATTGTTTCATTTATTCCATCAACAGTTAATGTAAAAGTAAAATCCTGTGCAACAAAATCAATAGCTACAATTTTTCCTGTATAATCACCAATTGGTAATGTAACAGTTATACTACCATCAGCATCAGTGATAAAAGTTCCTCTTTGTCCTGTAATTTTAATTACTGCTCCTACAACAGGTTCAAGAGTTAGATCATGTAATAAAATTAATTTGTAAACACCCTTTATTGTTGTATCATGATGCGAATGAGTACCTTCGTTTACTGTTTCTATGATTTTCATATAGTCGTTATAAACATCTTCGTAAGGTGCTTTAATAACTTTTATTGCTTTTGTCAATTGGGTTTTAATGATCCCCTGATTTTCCTTATCCGTTTTTTTAATCTCTTTTGTAATAGTAGCTCTGGCTTTAATTGTTGCTTTTGGCAAATCGGCAGCCACTGCTAATGCAGTTTTAGCATTGGTTATTTTTAAAATAGTAGCTGTAGTTATGCCAGAATCTGCTAAGTCAAGTAGATGAGCTGTTAATGTAGAAATAACCATATCTGCAACTTGTAATTGTGCTTCGGACCTTTTTCTGGTTAATTTGTAAAAAACAAATTTTAACTGTTCGCTTAATACTAAATCACCAATTGACGTAAAATAAGCACAGGCAGGGTCAGCATTTACAATAATTTCGTTGGCAAGTGTAATTTTAAGGGCTTTTTTATTTATTGCAAGACCTTTATTATCCTTGCTTTGTTCTACTCCAAGGATATGGATTTTGTGGCGGTTCGATTCAATTAAAGCAAAAAATGCTACAATGATAGGATACAATACAAAGATAGCTGCATTTGAAAGATAGAATGTTTGCAATTCACTGTACTCAGTGTAATTACCATAATTTTTTTTGTTCATAAAAATAATTTATTTAATAAATGTTTATTTAATTATTGGTTAAGTATAGCTAAGGAAGTCCACTACATTACCCCTATACAAGGTTTTGTTTTTACCAGGGACTTAAAAGCAAACTTTTCGGAATCATTTAAATGTATTAATAAATAAATTCAGGCGGAGAGTTTTTCTTCCTTTAAAAGAACTAAGTATATAATGTAGAATATTATTATTTATTGTTATTGTAAATACAATTAGTATTTTTATTTTTTGATAACCAGTAGAAATACTTCAATTTTATCAATGGTATCAGACGTTGTCACTATGTTTATTTTTAGAAAATAAATTTGCAATTTTAATGAGAATTATTTTTTTGATGATCTATTATTTAAATTTTTCATTAAAAAATCAAATAAATTTATAGCAAAAATAAAAAAAAGATTTTCATGCTAATTTGATCATATATTCAATTTTATTCATTATAATACATTCTTTATTAATATAGTTATAAAAAACTTTAACACATGCACAAACGAACTTGAAAATGTTCCATACCAACTCGGAAATGTCATAAACGAAACAGGAAATGTTCCATACCAACTTGAAAATGTTACAAACGAATTTGAAAATGTTCCATACCAACACTGAAATGTTACAAACAAACTTGGATCAGTCACGAACGAACTTGAAAATGGTATAAACAAACTAAGAATGGTTGCATACCAACTCTGATGATCACACAAACGAACTTGGAAATGCAAGAAACGAAGTCGGAAATGTAACGAACAAACTTGAAAATGTAAGAAACGAAGATTACGATGAGGCAGACGAGGGTAGCATTAATAGCGTACTAAGCAGTATATGTGTTAACTAACTAAAATATATATAATTGTATTGTTGCTTCCGTCAGACGAATACGAATAAGTAAAAGTAGAATCATATCCCACAAGGTTACCATTCTCATCATACTGTTTATTCACCTTATAATTTACCTGAGGTTGATTAGTCTTCAAACTATCTTCATTATCAGGCTTACCATTTATAAAATTACGTTGCCCTTTGTTTTGAGCCACAAAAGAGAACAAAATAAATGAAACAATAAGAAACATAGGAAATACAAACTGTTTCTTGTTAGTAATAATGCTGTTATAGATGCGATTTGATATTTTATTAATAGTTTTCATAAACATAATTATTTAAAATTAGATTAAATGATAAAAAATAAAACACAAATTTCATGCAAATATTATAGATGTCAGAAATCTTTAAAATAATTTAACAAAACCCTGACAAAACGTACACTTCCCCCTGACAAAATGTCAGAAATTAAAACCCCATCTAACCTTCGCTAATATGGAAGGAAATTGATTTAAATAGTTTAATTTTGAAATATACCTAATTACAAATTGGCGTTTAACGTAATTCGTAATTCGTAATTCGTAATTAATCTACTTCTTATTGTTAAAGAAATTCATAGTACGTTCTATACCGATGGTAGTGTAGCTTTTAATCATCTCCACAGCTACATCTATTTTAGGAATAATAATATCTTCTTCTTTTCTGCTCCATTTACCCAATACATAATCAACCTGATATCCACGAGCATAATCATTTCCAATACCGAAGCGTAAACGAGCATAATCTATAGTGCCCAAGGTTTCATTAATATGAATTAAACCATTATGACCGCCATCATTCCCCGATTTCTTCATACGAAGAACACCAGGTTCCAAAGCCAGATCATCCAACACAACTAAAACATTTTCTATTGAAATGTTTTCCTTAGTCATCCAATATTTAATGGCTTTACCGCTAAGGTTCATATAAGTGGTAGGTTTAAGCAGTACAAGAGTTCTTCCTTTATATTTTACTTCGGCTTGATAAGCATGCCTGTCAATTGCAAACTTAGCATCAAAGCCTTTAATCAATGCATCCATAACCATAAACCCAATGTTATGACGAGTATTTTCATATTCGTCACCCACATTACCCAAGCCACAGATAAGATATTTCATTGTATTTGTTATATAAAAAATAAAGGTATAAAGTGTAGTACTTTATACCTTTATAAATGTATCATTAGTTGATTACTTTTTTACTTCTTCAGTAGCAGCTTCAACTGATCTGGTCATTTTTACTGCAACTAGCTCAATATTCTTTGAGTCCATAAACTCAATACCTTCTCTTACTAAGCTACTAACTTTTACTGAATGTCCTATGTCTAAATCAGTAATGTCTAAAGAAATGTTGTCTGGAATTTGATGAGGTAGACCTTTAACTTTAAGTCTTCTGAGTTTCCTGATAAGTTTTCCCCCTCTTAAAACCCCTGTTGAATTACCTGTAACTACAATTGGAATGTTCATCGTAATTGTTTTGCCTTCTATAATTTCTAAGAAGTCAACATGTAAAATGTTGTCAGTTACCGGATGATACTGAACATCTTTTAAAGAAGCTTTAAACTCTCTGCCATCAATAGTAAGATCAATAAAACATACTTCAGGAGTGAAGATAATGTGTTTAAAATCTTTTTCTAGAGCAGTAAAGTGTAACTGTTCAGTTCCACCATAAAGAACACAAGGAACCTTGCCTTCTAATCTGTTCTTTCTAGCATCTTTTTTCCCTACGTTCTCTCTTAGAGAACCGCTCATTGATACTGTTTTCATTTATTTAAAATTATTGTTGAGTTTAGATGATACACCCTTTACATCATCACTCAGATTATTATAAAAAATATGGGTGTTTAATTATCCTTTAATTGAATTATATAAAGAAGATATTGACTCATTGTTCTCAACGCTTCTTATTACATTTGATAATAAATCAGCAATTGAAATAACGTGGATCTTATCACTTTGTTTTTTTAATGGTATTGTATTACTAACTATTAATTGTTTTAATGCTGATTCCTCAACCATTTCGTAAGCACAACCGGTTAGTAATGGATGGGTAATAACTGCTCTTACACTTGCTGCACCATGATCCATCATCATGTTAGCTGCCTTGCAAATGGTATTACCAGTATCAATTATGTCGTCAAGTAGAATAACATCCTTGCCTGTTACATCTCCTATCAATTGCATCTTTCCAACTTCATTAGGTTTGTTTCTTTGTTTGTAGCAAATTACAAAGCTTGTATCCATAGTCTTTGCGTAAACCCCTGCACGACGTGTTCCACCGGTATCAGGAGAAGCGAATATAAGATTAGATAACTTTAAACTTTCTATATAAGGTATAAATATTGATGAAGCATATAAGTGATCAACAGGAACATCAAAGAAGCCCTGGATTTGATCTGCGTGAAGGTCAATAGTTATTATTCTTTGTGCTCCGGCAGCTGTTAAAAGGTTTGCAATTAGCTTGGAAGCTATCGAAACTCTTGGTTTATCTTTTCTATCTTGTCTTGCAAAACCAAAATATGGCATTACTGCGATGATTCTTTTAGCAGAAGCTCTTTTAGCTGCATCAATCATCATTAAAAGTTCAAATAAATTGTCGGTAGGCGCAAAGGTAGACTGTACTATAAATACGTCGCTGCCTCTTATGCTTTGTTCGAAAGAAGGTTGAAATTCACCATCTGAAAATACCTGTACAATTGATTTCCCTAACTCTTCGCCATAGCTTTCTGCTATCTTTTCGGCTAAGTAATGTGATGCTCTGCCTGAGAATATATTTACTTCGTTCTGCATGTTCCCTTTTTATTTGGTTCTGAATTTGATTCTGCAAAATTAACAATTTTATACGAATGTGCATTGCTTTTTTAATTAAATATATTTAAT
>CAIWDQ010000062.1 GCA_903911455.1 uncultured bacterium | reverse complement strand
TAAAAACAAATTTATGAAAAATATCATCATACTTTCATTTCTTCTCCTCTCTTTAGTGACTAGAGCACAGATAGAAATGGTATTTCCAAAATCGCCTTCTTCTACCTTATATATAGGAGTAGAAAATCCGGTAGTGATTAAAAATCCTTTAAATAAATCTTCGCATACACCAAATTATTTTATAAAAGGTGAAAACATTATCTTTGGAAAAATAAAAGAAAAGATGAATATCTTTGCAGTGAAGCAAGGTAAAGTGAAGTTGTTTTTATATGAAATAAAAGGGAAAGATACTGTTTTGATTACTCAAAAGGAAGTTGCAGTTAAAAGAATAGCTAATCCACAATATGTATTGGGTAAAGTATTTAAAGGTGAGAGAATTTCGAAAGAACTATTTTTAAGTATAGATAAAATTAAATTGTTTATAGATTGTGATTATATTGGATTTGAAGATGATATGAAAATTGTATCCTATGAATTTACTATTGATAAAAAAACCATAAAAGTTGAAAGCAATTTGATTACAGAAGAAATAAAAGAACTTGTAAGAGGGAGTAAATGCCCAGTAAAAGTCTATATTGAATCAGTTAGGGCAAAATCTAGAGAGGGTACAAGGATATTACCAGATTTACGATTAATAATTTATTAAAATTGAGTAAAATTTAATAGAAAAACTTAATACTTATGAAAAATCTATACATACTATTATTTATCTTTATAACTCAATTAAGCTATGGGCAGACAAAAAAAGATACAAATAATATATTTACCGGAGATACTACTATAGCAATCATACATTATAATTCACTTTACGAACAATATAAAACATATATTTTTGGTAAGAGTAAAGAAGCAATCTTAACAACTTCAGAAATAGCAGAGATTGAAGTTATCTTAAATAAGTGTATTGATGAATATAATACTGAAAAAGAAAAAGAACTTGAAAAGCAGATAAAAGAGAATAAAGCTATCGATAGTGATAGAGAATTTTCAATAATAAAATTGAAAAAATACAAAAGGCAATATATAGCTATTATAAATGACAAAGGTGAAAAAGAAGTATATCTAAATTGTTTTTGTAATTCATTCCATCCTGATTGGAAAAAAGATCTTGTTATGGTATTAGATGGAGGAAAATGTTATTTTAATCTAAGAATTAATCTAAAATCAAAGAAATATTATCAATTTAGTGTAAATGGGGATGCATAATAATGTAGGTAGAACCTAAAAATGTTACTAATTCATATCAAAGATTCATTAATTGATAACAAAAAAACCTAAGCCTATAAAAACAGGATTAGGTTTAGTATTATTTTTATTAGAAAAACTAAAAAATATTCTTTCTTTTTTCTATTATTTTAGCTCAGCAAGAGCCATCTTTATTCTTTTAACAGCTTCTATAAGTCTATCTTTAGAAGTAGCATATGATATACGCATACAATCAGGGGAACCAAAAGCACCACCCGAAACTAAAGCAACATATACCTTATTAATAATATAAGTGCAAAGATCATCAGCATTGTTAATAACGAAAGTACCATCAGTTTTGCCAAAATAATAAGAAATATCAGGGAAAACATAGAAAGCTCCGGCAGGAGTATTGGTCTTTAAACCTGGGATATCCTTTAAAAGATCCAACAATAGATCCCTTCTTTCTCTGAAAGCAGCAACCATGTCGATCATTGCCTTGGTTTCGTTAGGATTACACTCCAATGCCTTGATAGTAGCACGCTGTGCAATGGATGAAGGAGCCGATGTGATCTGTCCTTGCAATTTGTCGCAAGCTTTAGCTATAATTGATGGTGCTCCTATAAAACCTATCCTCCAACCTGTCATTGCAAAGCCCTTAGATACACCGTTTACAGTAATTACTTTGTCTTTGATGAACTCAAATTGAGCAATACTTTCGTGTTTTCCAACAAAATTAATATGTTCATAAATCTCGTCGGCTAATATAAAGATGTTTGGATGCTTAGCTATAACCTCGGCTATGCTTTTTAACTCCTCTTTTGTGTAAACAGAACCTGTTGGGTTGCAAGGACTGCTAAACATCAATAGCTTTGTTTTAGGTGTGATGGCAGCTTCAATCTGTGCTGCTGTTACCTTGAAATCCTGGTCAACAGTTGCAGTAATATAAATCGGACTTCCATCAGCTAACTTGATGATTTCCTTGTAAGAAACCCAATAAGGAGCAGGTACAATAATTTCATCACCGGGATTGATCAAACTCATAACAACATTAGCCAGTGATTGCTTAGCTCCGTTAGAAACTACAATCTGATCGGGTTTGAAATCAAGATTATTGTCGCGTTTAAACTTAGCACAGATAGCTTGTCTCAAATCTAAATAGCCTGATACAGGAGTGTAGTGCGTATAATTATCATCAATTGCCTTTTTGGCATACTCTTTCACTACATCAGGAGTGTTAAAGTCGGGTTCACCAATACTTAAATTGATAACATCGTGGCCTTGTGCCTGTAGTTCGCGACTTTTTTGTGTCATTGCAAGCGTTTCCGACTCAGATAGCTTGTTTATTCTGTCAGATAAAATATTCATGTTTGTTTGTTTTATAATTAAGCGGCAAAATTATATAAATTCTTAACTATATACACTTATTCTTTAAAATAATTTATATTATTTCATATATTCATCACTATTATTAGTAATTTAACCTGCTTCGCATATCTTTTTTAATAGAACTGTGTCTAAAACTTTAATAGTTTTCCCATCAATTTCAATAATACCATCTTGTCGGAACTCGGATAGTATCCTTATTACGTTCTCGGTAGTCATATTTATGAGTTCTGCAATTTCCTTACGGGAAATGGGCATTGTAAAAGTAGTATTCTTGTAAACTTCTTCTGAAAGAAAAAGGATTACATAAGCAATACGACCTCTTAGATGCTTCTTATTTAGTTTAAAACGGGTTTCTAGTATATCATCTGTAACCTTACTCATGTTCTCAATGATCTTCATGGCAAATTTACCATTACTAAGGATTATTTGCTTGATAATATCAACCGGAACAGCACAAGCCACAGTATCTTCAATAGCAGTTACCGAATATTTTGACTTAGTTTCAGAAAAAATTGAAAGGAACCCAATAAAATCATAAGGGACTACAAAGTTTATTATCTGATCTGTCTTCATATTTTCTTTCTTATGCAACTTTCCCAAGCCCTTTGTGATGTAAATTAAGTTGCCTAAGTCGTCACCTTCACCACATATCACTTCACCTTTCTTATAAAAGAACTCTTTACGACTTTCGTCAATGATCTGCATCTCTTCCGCATATAAATCTATATAAAGCTTAGATTTAAATGGACAGTGCTGACAATCATATGAAGTAGTATGTATTTCCATTCTTGATAAATATTTCACAAAAGTACAATAAAAAAAGAAAATTATTATAAATATTACATACCTCTGTAATAATAAATGTGAATTCTGCGCAATATGAAACAGAATTAAAATTGATCAGGATTTCCTGGAAGTCATAAAAAAACTAATTTTTTATAGAAAGAAATGAGTTTCACTTTTAGATATAGATTGATGAGAACCTACTCTATATAAAAATTTAGATAAAGTTCTTATTTATGGAAAAAAACTTTGATTTTATATAAATATAACATCAAATTGAAGAAAATTTAAAAGCTTTGATTATACTGAAAATCTAATAAAAGATAAGATTGATAATATATTAGTG
>CAIWDQ010000061.1 GCA_903911455.1 uncultured bacterium | reverse complement strand
TACCTTTAACTTAATATAACTTACCGAAAACTGATTTAATGTATCAAAAAATTGCATTTAACTTAATTGTTTTGTAATTTTACACCTCAAAATCTGTCTTATGATTCATTTATATAATTAATATTTTGATGTATGAGAAAAATATTCCTTTTAATGTTTCTTATATATTCTGTTTGTTCTTTTTCGCAGACCATTGTTAAAGGTGCTGTAAGAGACTCTAAAACAAAAGAGTATTTACCTTATTGCAATGTTGTGATTAAAGGCACTAACAGGGGTGTTATCACTAATAGTGATGGTGCTTTTAGTATCTCGGTTGATATTACTAAAGATATTATTGTTTTTATTTTTCTTGGTTATGAGACTTATACAATTTCGGCCGAGAAATTAAATCAGAAAAAAGAAATTTTTTTAATTAAAAAAGAATTTAAATTAAATGAAATTATAATAAAAGCTGATGTTGATTTTTTGTATGATATTTTAGAGAAGTGTAAGAAAAAACTTTCTCAAAATAAAACTGATCATATAACGAAAGTATATTATGGACTGGAAACTCAATCAAAAGAACGACAGGTTGAATTAGTAGAATGCTTTTATAATGCGAATGTTAAAGGTACAAATGTAGATGAATTGCTTTTTAAGAATGGAAGAACGGGACTAGCCAAAATGGATGGGAATTATTTTGTAACATTAAGTTCGTCAAAAGCTATATGTCAATTAAATTTGCTAAACAAAAACAATTACTTCCCAACAATTCCTCTACAATTGAACAAAAAAGGGATGAAAAAAACTTTTATTCTTGAAATGGGGACTTATGATTCTAAAATCTTTAATCTAAAATTCAAGCCAAATACTAATAATTCTAATTGCTTTAATGGCGAAATATGGATTGAAAAGGAAACTTTTAAACTATTAAAAATTAATTTATTTGTGAATAAAACAGATAAACATCCTTTTATTCCAATATATCCCGGAGATTCAATTACAAATGTTTCTTTTGATATTAGTAATACTTATAAGCTTGAGAATGATGATATAGTGCCTGATCATATTAACTTTAACTATCATTTTAATTATTATAGTTGCAGGGATACAAATGTGGTTTTGTATCGTAAATTCTTAAAAAGAGATATTACAAGCAAAGGTATTATGTATTTTTATGATTATAAGAATCCTTTTATTATTCCTTATTTTGAATACAATAATGATTTTGATGATTATCGAAAGATGTCGTTAATACCTTATAATGAAGTTTTCTGGGATAATAATAATCCGGTACAATTAACACAGAAGCAAAATGAAACGATTAAATTATTTGCTCAGGAAGGTGATCTTATTAATTTTAGAAAAGGAAATTATGGTGGTGATTTTTTAATACTGCCTAAGGTTGTTAATAATCAAGGACATGATTTTTTTGAATATTATTATTCATTTTGGACAAAAGATAAAAGGATATTGCTAAATAAAAAATTACTTCAAAACGAAGTATATTCACAAGAAAAGATAAACCAAAGTATACAGAGTGATCTTTATAAGCTTAAAGTTCAGATATTACTTGATATTACACAATTAGGAGATTCAATAGATTGTAAGTCATATACGGTTTTTGATGCAGATCAAACTTATTTTCATCTTCCGGAACAATCTTATACTTACGCTTTTCTAAATATTTATTTTGATATTTGTGAGATTGAAAGACGTAAAATGGATGAAAAACTTAAATCAAATCACTATTCAATTTCACAAATTGATTCAATTTATAAAGTTACATTAGAAAATATTGATAAAATTACTAATAGTTATCTTAAAGAAGTTGAGGCAGGAAAAGATGAGAAATCTCTAAATAAATGGAATAACTATGTGTTTGAAAATCTTAAAATCAATAATATTGAGATTTTTAATAAGTAGAGAAATTATTTATTTCCCTTTAAGATTATTATAAATCCTCTGTTCAATAGCTGAGGTGGAATAACCTTCTAAGAAATCTAAGGTTTTAACTTCACCACCTTTAGCTTTAAGAATATCATAACCAACAATATCTTCGGGTTTGTAATCGCTACCCTTAATTAATACATCAGGTTGAACTTGCTTAATTAAATTATAAGGAGTGTCTTCGTCGAACAAAACAACTGCCGAAACAAAACTAAGTGAAGCCATAATCATAGCTCTGGCATCCTGATCATTAATAGGGCGGGTAGGTCCTTTAAGTTTGCTAACAGAAGCATCAGTATTTAAGCCAATCATTAAAACATCGCCTTCATCTTTGGCTTTAGCAAGATAATCAATATGTCCGGCATGCAAAATATCAAAGCATCCATTAGTAAATACAATCTTAAGATTCTTAAATCGCCAAAAGGCAAGCATTCTTTCAAGTTCAACTCCCGAAAGGATCTTTGACCTTATTATATCAAGCTTTTGCATCTTTTTTCTTATTTAAAATTGGTAAAATAACTAA
The DNA here is from genome assembly GCA_903911455.1 of uncultured bacterium. GTDB lineage: Bacteria > Bacteroidota > Bacteroidia > Bacteroidales > JACABE01 > JBAXLO01. Next base: position 6,992 of record CAIWDQ010000061.1, on the reverse strand, counting down.
GGAAGCCAATCCTAATAAAATTATTATTACAGTTTGAGAAGTCCAGGCAATCCAACCCATTGCATAACCCACGGTTTTGCTTACTCCAAATATAATCATTGTTTTTGAAACTATTACAGGATATATTCCGATTCCTCCCTGTACAATCATTATTCCTATTGAACCCATTATTAATACAGCCATTGCAACATCCGGAGTTAAATGAATTGTTTCGGAGAAGCAAAAGAATATGAAATAAACCATTAAGAAATAGTTGAACCAGATAAATAATGAATGAAATACAAATAACCATGGTTTTTCAACCTTTGCAAGTGATTTTAAACCTTCAACAAAACCCATGATAAAAACCATTATTCTGACAAATAACGGAGACTTAGCAATTCTCTTTCTGAATATAAAAAAGAGTATTATAATTAAAGCTAGAATAAATACAATTGATAGGAAAAATAAACCGGTAACATTAATATTATTGAATTTATCGGCAAAGAATATCCAAAAATTAATGTAAACATAATCCTTAAGCTTTTCAAATTCCAATGCAAATGTGATAAGAAAAAGCATAAGGAATATTAACATATCAACTGTGCGTTCGGTAATTACAGTACCAAAAGATTTATTAACAGGAATGTTCTCATATTTATTTAAAATACCACAACGCATAACTTCACCCAATCGTGGAAGCGCTAAATTGGCAAAATAACCAATCATTACTGCTGCAAAAGTTGTTTTAAGTTTTGGATGATATCCCATGGGACGCAATAACATACGCCATCGCATTGAACGGCTTAAATGACTAACAATACCTGGAATGATTGAAATAAATACCCACAAATAATTAGCGGAATGGAAAGAATCTAAGATGTCTTTTTTCTCTACAGGGGTAAGTTTACGTTGAAACCACCATAATATCAGAATTCCCAACCCAAGGAAGAAAATAAATTTGAGTGCGAGAATTATTTTCTTTTTCAAGAAATTAAATTTTATTGTCCTGAGGGAAAATTATAGAAGGTTGATGTTTTTTAGCTTCTTCAAAATCCATTGAAGCGTAAGAAACAATTATAATAAGATCTCCAACAGCTACTCTACGAGCGGCTGCACCATTGATACCAATATTACCTGAGCCTCTCTCACCTTTAATTACATAAGTGTCGAAGCGTTCGCCATTATTAATATTTAATATACTCACTTTTTCGTTTTCAATTAAATTAACGGCATCCATAAGGTCCTCGTCAATAGTGATGCTGCCAATATAATTAATATTAGCTTCGGTTACTATTGCCCTGTGAATTTTTGATTTTAATACCTCTATATGCATGATGCTGCAAAATTACACAATATTTTTATTGTTAGTATTATTATTTGTTAAAAAAGATACTCTTAAATATTCTTAAATTAACCTCACCCCCGCCTCTCCTATTGGAGAGGAGCTTGATTTGATAAGATTTTAGCTTTATTTAGCATTATTGAATTTAATGTTATCAATAAGACGTACATCACCCAGAAACAATGCTATGCACCCGATTGCAGATTTAGCTTCACCCCAGTCGCATATTGCTTGTAATGAAACAGAATCAACGATTTCAAAATATTCTAACTTAAATTCCTGGTGTTGGTCAAATTCATATTTAACCCATTTCTCCAATTCTTTTACGCCAGTATCCTTTGCTATTTTCTTAGCTTTTAATAATGTCTTATAAATAAATGGAGCGATATTTCTTTCTTGTTCAGTTAAGCGTTTGTTTCTGGAACTCATTGCTAGTCCATCTTTCTCGCGAACAATAGGGCAAGGGATGATTTCAATATTTATATTTAATTGTGCAACCATTGCTTTGATAATAGCTAGTTGTTGATAATCTTTTTCACCAAAATAAGATTTATCAGGATTTATGATGTCAAATAATCTTTTTACCACAACTGCAACACCATTAAAATGTCCCGGGCGATGCTTGCCTTCCATAACCATCTCCAAACTACCGAAATTATATTTTGTATTGTCGGGTTCAGGATACATTTCTTCAACAGAGGGATAAAAAAGAATATCACAACCTACACTTTCAAGCATTGCAATATCAGTGTCGTAAGTGCGGGGATATTTCTCCAGATCTTCTTTATTATTAAACTGTATAGGATTTACAAAGATGCTTACCGCAACTATATCATTCTCTTTACGGGCTTGTTTTACAAGTTCAAGATGCCCCTGATGCAAAGCTCCCATTGTAGGGACGAAGCCTATGGTTTGTGATAACTCTTTAGCTTTATCAATATATAAATGAGTTTCTTTTACTGTTGTTATTATATCCACGTAAGTAAATGTTTTTTAATTAATTTCTTATTCAATTTTAGTTTAATTCTACTATTTATAATTATTTTAAGATTATTTGAGAAAATAAAGGCTGTGCAAAATTGAGAAAATATTTACTTTTACCCAAAATTATTCTTCTATTTAAAAACAACATTGCTATGAAAAAGTTCTTAGTACTAGGCTATCTTCTTATTTTAAATTACTTCCTATTTGCTCAGGATAATAAATTAATTACCTATTACGAGAGTTCAGGATATAAGGAAACTCCCAGATATGACCAGACTGTTTCGTATTGTAAACTGTTGGAACAGAACTCCACTATGGTTAAGTTTACTACTTTTGGTAAAACTCCTTTGGGTAGGGATCTTCCCTTATTGATAGTTGATAAGAACGGGAACTTTACTCCGGAAGCAATTAAGAAGTCGGGGAATGCTGTTTTATTGATTCAGGCATGTATTCATGCAGGCGAATGTGAAGGTAAGGATGCGGGCTTCACTTTGTTGAGAGATATTATCATCAATAAAAAGATGTCTTCATTATTAGATCATGTTTCGGTGCTTTTTATACCAATATTTAATGTAGATGGTCACGAAAGATTTAGTAAATATAACCGTATCAATCAGAATGGTCCTGTTGAGATGGGTTGGCGAACTAATGCAAATAATCTGAATCTTAATAGAGATTATGTAAAAGCGGATGCACCTGAGATGCAGAATTGGTTAAAGTTGTTCAATAAGTTTAATCCTGATTTTTTTGTAGATTGTCATACTACTGACGGTGCCGATTATCAGTATGCACTTACTTATGGTATGGAAGTTGAAGGCAATGTAGATGAGGGGATTGCTAAGTGGGAAAAGGATGTTTATATTAAAGAAATGGAAGTGCAGATGACAAAAATTAAATTCCCTATGCTGCCTTATGTAATGTTTCGCAACTGGCATGATCCACGTTCGGGGCTTATTATAAGTGCTACACCTCCAATGTTATCGCATGGATATACTATTTGCCGCAATCGTCCCGGTTTGCTTATTGAAAATCATATGCTTAAGGATTATAAAACACGTGTAAGTGCAACCTATAAGTTGCTTGAGAATACTATGGTTTTATTAAATAAAGAATATATTAATCTTCATAAACTAATTGAGAAGGCTGATACTTATACTTCTTCTGCTGATTTTCGTAAGAATGATTTTAATCTTAATTATACTGTTTCTAACATTGATAGTACGATGGTTAACTTTCTGGGTGTTGAATATACTGAAGAGAAGAGTGATTTGACGGGTGGAAGCTGGTTTAAATACAGTAAAAAGCCTGAGACTTTTTCAATACCTTTATTTAATAAATTAAAACCAACTGAAAAGATTAAACTACCCGAAGCCTATATAATAGGGCAGGAGTGGACTAAGGTAATTGAATTATTGAAGCTTCATAATATTAGTTTTAAAAGACTTTCGGAGGCTGTAACACTGAAAGTGAATTCGTATAAGTTTGAAAATATTAAGTGGCAACAAAATTCTTATGAAGGAAGGCATGCTCTTAATGATTTTGATTTGATTAAGATTGAGGAGGAAAGAACATATCCGGCAGGTTCAATTATTATAGATATGAATCAGCCGATGGCAAAAATTATTATTTCTTTACTTGAACCTAAAGCTTCGGGTTCGCTGGTTTATTGGGGTTTCTTTGATGCTGTATGCGAACAAAAAGAGTATGTTGAATCGTATGTGATGGAGCCAATGGCTCGTAAGATGCTTGCCGAAGATGAACAGATTCGTAAAGAATTTGAAGCAAAGAAAGCTTCTGACCCTGCTTTTGCGAAAGATCAACGTGCTATCCTTAATTGGTTTTATAGTAAGTCGCCCTGGTGGGATGCTCATGTTAATGTGTATCCTGTAGGTAGAATTATGGATAGGAATTTACTGAATGGGCTGAAAGTTGTTGATTAATAATTAAGATTTCTTACAATTAATTCAACGATTATTAATCACTTTTTGAATTAAATAATTCTAATAAATTTATCTAACTTCAGTTGATTTATAGAAGTCAATAGTTTCTTTTATGCCATTTTCGTATGAAGTAGGCTTAAAGTTAAATGTTTTTTCAAACTTACTTGAATCGAACTCATAATCATATTCATTTTGATACAACATTTCATTAACTTCTTTAATCATAGTTACAAAAAGACCGCCTAATTGCACCATCCACTTCTTCATAATGCTATAATCAGGCTTAACTCCATATATTCCGGTAGCTTTCTTAATATAATCTTCTCCGGATAATGCAGGACTTGAAGTGGGAAGATGCCAGGTTTGTCCGTAAGCTTCCTCAGTAGTAGCCAACATATAAAGAGCTTTCCCACAATCATTAGTATAAGTAAAAGAATGTTTTAAATTAGCATTAATAAGCCATTGTGCTTTCTTCCCATTTTTAAGTTTATCAAACACAAACATTGAAAGTATACTTGTCTTTTCAGCATAAGGACCATAGAAATCAGCCGAGCGGGCAATCATTGCTTTAATTGTCCCATTATTTATCTGTGCAAGCAACATATTTGCAATATCTGCCCTGATCCTACCCTTTTTGCTACAAGGATTAAAAGGAGTTTCCTCCGTCATCTTACCTTCTACTTTACCATACATATAAACATTGTCGAAGAAGATTAGAGAGGCATTTTTAGAAATGCAAACATCAATAACATTAGCCATTATAACAGGCCAATGCTCTTTCCAAACCTCATAATCATATTTTAAACCTACCAGCAAATATACAATCGAATTGTCTTCAATAACCTCTTCCAATTCACCATAAAAATTAAGATCGGCTTTAGCAATCTCAACTCCATTGATAGGTTTTGGATCGCGTCCAACTAGTTTTACCTTTTCGTTATTACAAAGCAATTCATTAACAAGCACATTTCCAATTGCTCCTCCTGCTCCAAGTATGATATGTTTTGGTTTAGTTTCCATAATATTATTCTTATTATTAATAGTATTTACTTAACAATTAACTTTGCATTATAACTTTAAGAAGTACTAATTTTATTTTAAATCTTAATTTTAATTTTCATTATAATGATAAAAGTTTTACTACTTTTGCTGAATATAATTTTTTATAAAATGAAAAAAATAAATTACCTTAACTTCATAATTATCATTACAATTATTAGTGTTGTATTTAGTAGTTGTAGTTCGATGAAGGTCAGCAAACCAGCCGAAGAATATAATACACCTGTCTATACACCAAAGCCTTCGGTAATTAATCTTCCTTTGTCGGTTAATATTATCGATCTTCAAAACAAGCTTAATAAACAATTTACCGGACTTATCTATAATGATGATAGTTATGATAATAATGGTGGTGATAATATTATGGTAAAAGCATGGAAGAAAGAAGATTTCAAGCTTAACTATTCTGAAGATGGGTTGGCTTATAGAATTCCATTAAAGCTATGGATAAAAGCTGGTTGGAAGGTTAGTAAATTAGGGATTACATTGTCGGATTACCGCGAAGTGAATGCTGAAATTGCTCTTAACTTCAAGACTAAGTTTACTATCAATAAAGATTGGTCGTTTACTACCGTAACTTCTTCTGATGGTTTCGAATGGCTTTCGACTCCTGTAATGAAAATTGGTCCTATTGATGTTCCGATAACCTTTATTGCCAACACTATTTTGAAGGCAAATAAGGATAAATTGACTAAAGAAATTGATAATGCTGTAAAGCAAAATTTCTCTTTGCGTAAATATGTGCAGGACATGTGGGTAACTATGCAAAAACCTATTAAGGTGTCGGAAACTTATAACATGTGGTTAAAGTTAAATCCACAGCAGTTATCTGCAACACCATTGGTTAATCAAAATGGGAAGTTAAAGATATCTTTAGGTATTAAGTCGGTAATTGAGACTTATATGGGCGACGATCCTAAACAAAACATTAATACTACACTTCCTGACTTTGTTCAGGCTAAGACCTTTGATAATACTTTTGTTATTAACCTCATGTCTGAAATATCCTATAAATCTGCTGATTCTTTAGCTAAGCAATATCTTCGTGGTAAGACTTTTACTCAGGGGAAACGTACTGTTACTGTTGTGGATGTGAAGATTTATGGTAATAATGATAAAATGGTAATCGGGACAACTCTTAAAGGAAGTATTAACGGAACTATATATCTTACAGGCACTCCTGTTTTTGATCAGGCAACTGAAACCGTTAAGATTAAAGATATTGATTATGATTTGGAGACTAAGAACAAACTCTTTAGTACTGCAGATTGGTTGATGCATGGCACTTTCGTTAAGATGATAGAGCCTAGTTTGAGTATGCCGATTGGGGATAAACTGGAAGAGAGCCGTAAAATGATTCAACAACAACTCACTAATAATCACATCACAAAAAATATAATACTTAATGGAACTTTGACTAATCTAAATATTGAAAATATTTTCCTTACACCTAACTCAATTAAGGTACTGGTGAATCTAAAAGGAAGCTTGGATGTAGTGTTTGAGCCTGATAAGTAAGAAATGAAAAGTGCCTTAAGTACTTAAAGTGCCTTCTATGTTGCAAAACAAGTTTCATAGTTGACATTTAACTTTTTTTTATAATTTTGTGTCATAAGTCTGAAGAGGAAGTGAGCTCTGCTGGAGAGCAACTCACCAGCAATAAGATTTATAGCTTTGAATAATGC
>CAIWDQ010000060.1 GCA_903911455.1 uncultured bacterium | reverse complement strand
CCTGATGTTAAAGCATCTAAAAAAGAATTTATATTTACAAATGTAATTGAAACACCTAAGTTATTATCTGCTTTTGCAAAATTATCAGATAATAAAAACAAACAAAATAATATCCCCTCTCCTACTTTTATTCAAAAAACTAAAAAAGATACAGTCCAAATTAAAACTTCTGGCTTAGTTTATGGGGTTCAAATTGGTAGTTTTAAGCTTAAAAGCAATATGTTGAATCTTTCTGAAAAACTTAAAAAGAATTATATTGATAAAATCAACATCCAGGAAGTTAACAAAAATAATATTCATTTTTACCGACTTTTACTCGGCGAATTTGTTAATAAAGCAGATGCTGAAAAATTAAAAGAAAAGATTTTAAAAGATTATCCACAGAGTTTTATCATTCCATTTAACATTAAATAAATGAAACAATATCTTGATTTACTAGATCATGTAATGCAAAACGGGACATCTAAGAGTGATCGTACCGGTACCGGAACCGTAAGTGTTTTTGGGTACCAAATGCGCTTTGATCTTAGTAAAGGTTTTCCACTTTTAACAACTAAAAAGCTTCATCTTCGCTCTATTATACACGAATTACTTTGGTTTTTGAAGGGAGAAACCAATATAAAATATCTCACTGAGAATAATGTAAGTATTTGGAACGAATGGGCTGATGAAAATGGTGAATTAGGTCCAGTTTATGGGCATCAATGGCGTGCTTGGACTACTCCTGATAATAAAACGATTGATCAGATTTCACAGGTTGTTCACCAGATTAATACCAATCCTGATTCACGACGAATGATCGTAAGTGCATGGAATGTAGGTGAGATTGAAAAGATGGCTTTACCTCCTTGTCATCTATTATTTCAGTTTTATGTAGCTGATGGTAAGTTATCTTGCCAGTTGTATCAGCGTAGTGCTGATATTTTCCTTGGTGTTCCTTTTAATATAGCCTCTTACGCCCTTCTTAATATGATGATGGCGCAAGTAACCGGCTTAAAACCTGGTGATTTTGTGCATACTTTAGGAGATGCTCATTTGTATACAAATCATTTGGATCAAACTCGTCTTCAGCTTTCAAGAGAACCACGGATTTTACCTCATATGAATATAAATCCTGACGTTAAGGATATTTTTTCTTTTAAAATTGAAGACTTTAACCTGAGTGATTATGATCCTCATCCTCATATTAAAGCTGCTGTTGCAGTTTAGTTTATTATAAACAACATTTTTTCGTAATTCGTAATTCGTAATTCGTAATTTTAAACAAAATGAAACCAATCTCAATAATAGTAGCAATAGCTGATAATAATGCAATTGGCAAAGACAATCAATTATTATGGCACTTATCCGACGACCTGAAACGTTTTAAACTATTAACCACTGGTCACACCATAATAATGGGAAAACGAACCTTTGAAAGCCTGCCTATTCGTCCGTTACCTAATCGCAGAAGCATTGTAATAACTGATATTCCGGGCGAAACTATTGCTGGTTGTGAAATGGCTTATTCTATTCAGGATGCTATTGACCTAGCAAAAGAAGATGACGAAAACTTTATAATAGGTGGAGGTTCTGTTTATAATCAATTTATGCCGATTGCTGATAAACTTTATTTAACAAAGGTTCATAAAGATTTTGAAGCTGATATTTTTTATCCTGAGATTGACTTTTCTAAATGGGAACTTATACATAGTGAAACAGATCTTTATGATGATAAAAGTGATTTAAAATATTCTTATCTTATCTTTAAGAAAAAATAATCGTAGCTTATATTTCAGGCATCAAAGCTTATTTCTTGTTAATTATTTATTAATTTTATTCTAAATTTATTT
>CAIWDQ010000059.1 GCA_903911455.1 uncultured bacterium | reverse complement strand
TAATATGGCTTTTATCACTAATGAAAGACTATTTTCAAGGAAGTGGTTTTTTTCTTACAGTTTAATTATTCTCGGCTCATTTATACTGGCAGCCGGTTTTGTTTTCTTTATAAATCCTTATCACATTATTCCGGGAGGGGTATATGGTATTGGTATAGTCGTTCACCATTTAATTCCTCAAATCCCTGTTGGGATATTTGGTTTGGCAATGAATATTCCACTTACAATAATTGGCATAAAAGTTCTTGGACCTCGTTTTGGAGTGAAAACTATTGTCGGAATGGTGTTAACATCTTTTTTTATGGATGCACTCACTCTTTTTATTGGTGAAGATCCTAAGACTATGATGAATGGTTCAATTAATTTAACGAATGATGTTTTATTAGCATGTGTTTTTGGAGGTGTTTTATTAGGATTTGGGCTAGGACTTATTTTTAAATCAAAAGCAACTTCGGGCGGTTCGGATATTATTGCAATGATAATTGCAAAATATACAAGACTTCCTTTAGGACAGTTAATGATTTATGTTGACTCAGTTATTGTATTATTAGGACTTATTGTTTTTAGAGATTGGAAGATACCTTTGTATTCATGGATTACAATTTTTATTACCGGAAAGGTAATTGACATCGTTTTGGAAGGTGTTAGTTATGATAAAGCTTTATTTATTATATCTGATAAATATGATGAAATTAGAGATAAAATCATTAATGATTTGAATAGGGGAGGAACTTATATTAACGGAAATGGGATGTTTAATAATTCTGAAAAGAAAATAATTTATACAGTAGTTAACCGTCGGGAAGTTGCGATGCTTGAAGAATATATACATTCTATTGACCCTAATGCTTTTTTAACTGTTATAGATGCGAATGAGATTTTGGGTGAAGGTTTTAAATCTTTAAAAGAAAAGATAACAGAATAATTTTATCTATTATTGAATAAATAATATGGCATTCTTACAAAGCGAAAAAATATTTTCAAAGAAATGGTTTAAAGACTACGCACTGATTTTTGTCGGGACTTTATCAGTTGCAAGTGGTTATGTTTTCTTTATAACCCCTTATCGTATTGTCCCTGGCGGTATTTATGGTGTTTCAATCGTTTTGCATTATGTTTTGGGAACACCAGTCGGACTTACTGCTTTGTGTTTTAATATTCCGCTTACAATTATAGGCATTAAAATATTGGGTCCTCGATTCGGACCTAAGACTGTAGTTGGCTTTATATTGACTTCTGTTTTTGTGGATGTACTATCTGTCTTTTTTGGCAATGATCCTTTAAAATTAGCACACGATGTATTATTATCGTCTATATTTGGTGGGATTTTAATTGGATTAGGCGTAGGTTTGATATTTAAAGCAAAAGCAACTAGCGGTGGTTCGGATGTAATTGCAATGATTATTTCTAAATTCACTAAAATGCCTCTGGGACAAACAATGATGATTGTCGATTCAACTATTGTAATTACAAGTTTATTAGCTTTCGGCGATTGGAAGATTCCATTATATTCGTGGATAGTTATTTTTGTAATTGGTAAGATAATAGATGTTGTGCTTCAGGGGATAAGCTATGATAAAACGTTGTTTATTATATCAGAAAAACATGAAAAGATTAAGCAAAAAATTCTAATGGATATAAATAGAGGTGGTACCATGATTGATGGTAAAGGAATGTATAATGGTGTTGATAAGAAGATTATCTATACTGTCGTAAATCGTCGTGAATTAGAGATGTTGAAAGATTATATTCAACTGATAGATCCTAAAGCATTTTTGACAGTTATTAATGCAAACGAAATTTTAGGTAGAGGTTTTAAGTCTTTAGAGGAAAAATTAAAGTAAATGAAACTCTTAAAGACATAATATGCTTCGTATATCTATAAAGTTTTTTATTTAATATAGCTTGAGTTGGTTTGAATATTATTCAGAGTTTATTAATGATGTAAATTTTTATTTTTAATGTATGACATTTTAATTGAAATCATATAATGCATAAAATGACCTTGTTGTAAATTGAGATGAACTTTGAACAGGCTGAGATGAACATGTAACAGACCAAAATGAAGTTTTACAAGTAGAGATGGGCCCATTGCAGATCAAAATGAACTTTGAGTATGCTGAGATGAACTCAAAACTACCCGAGATGAGTATTAAGTGATCCAAGATGAACTTTGATAAGATCAAAATGGATATTTACAGCATGAGGTGAAATTTTAACAGACCGAGATGAACTTTTTACAATCTGAAATGAATATGCTGAAATTTAATTTGAATCCTATTTTAATGTGTTTGAAAAGAGGGGTTTAAATTTAAATAAAAAACAAAGCAACCCCAACAACACTAATCACAGCACCGATAACTTCACGCAAAGTGACTTTCTCTTTTTTAAATAAAATAGCCGGAGGAATAATTAAGATAGGAACAATAGCCATAATTGTGGATGCAATGCCTGCATTTGTGTGCTGAACCGCATATAATGAGAATGATACTCCCAGAAATGGACCAAAAACCGAACCTACAGTTATTCGCTTAATTGCCGTTGTGTTTTTGAATGCTGTTGCAATGTTTCCCCATTTCTTCCATAAAGTAATCATAATTGCAAAGCCGATTATTCCTGTAATAATTCTGATTTGCGTTGCCGCAAAGGCATTATAAGTTCCCATTCCTACTTTACTGAATACTAGACCAACGGATTGCCCAACAGCACCCAGAAATGCAAAGAAAATACCTTTTACAGGATGATTAAATGAAAAGAATTTCTCGCCACTACCTCTGTTTAAAATAACTAAAGCTATGCCACTCAATGTTAAAGCCATCCCTATAAGGCTAGCTGCATTAAGAGTTTCGTTGAGCATTAACCAGCTTATTAATGCAGTCATGGGAGGCACTAATGTCATCATAAGCATAGAGATACGCGAACCGACTATCGTGTACGATTCAAAAAGGAAAAGGTCGCCTAAAACGAAACCAATAAAACCTGAAATGGAGAGCCATAACCATGCATGTGGTGTCGCATCTAAAGGGAGAATACTGCCTCTAACTATTAGACAATAGATACTTAAGAAAACGAAAGCGAAAGATAATCGTATAATGTTTACAGCAATAGATCCTACTTTATTACTAGCAGATTCAAAAGCGAGGGCAGTTGCAGTCCAGCAGAATGCAGTAAAAAGTGCAGCAAATTCACCAATATGGGATGCAAACATTTATTATTTGGTTTTGGATTTGATTAATTCGCGATGCCTGAAACATGTAATTAAATGATCGTTAACCATGCCAGCTGCCTGCATGAAAGCATAGCATATAGTTGATCCAACAAACTTAAAGCCTCTTTTTGATAAGTCCTTACTCATAGCATCAGACATATCAGTTTTAGCTGGAACCTCTTTAAGGCTAGTCCAATTGTTTACGATGGTTTCATTATTAACAAACTGCCAGATGTACTTATCAAAGCTTCCAAACTCTTCTTGTACAGCTATAAAAGCTTTTGCATTGGTTACAGTAGCATTAACTTTCATATTGTTTCTTATAATTCCTGCATCTCTCAATAAACTCTCAATTTTTTTCTCATCATATTGAGCTATCTTTTTATAATTGAAGTTATCAAGTGCATTGCGAAAGTTTTCTCTCTTGTTAAGAATTGTATTCCAGCTAAGACCTGCCTGAAAAGCATCCAGAACCAGATATTCAAATAATTTAGCATCATCATGAAGAGGAACACCCCATTCATCATCATGATAAGCAATCATTAAATCATTATCTTTACTCCAGTTGCAGCGTGTTTTCATAATAATATTAAAAAAGAATAATTATGTTTTGAAATTTATTATAAAGCGAAGAGCTTTTCATTAATTAAAATTAAGAAAGACTCTTCGCTTTAATATGTTTTACATGAGTTATTTTATTTCTTGATAGCCTTTAAAGCCTCTGTAGTAGCCTCTAACATCGGATCAATAGATACTTCTTTATTTACAGCATGCATCATCCAAACATTAGGAATAATTTTTCCATATGAATAGATCCTTTGTATTTCTGTTGCAAAGTTTTTACCGGCAATTTGTTTCTCAATCTGGAAATCTATAAGATGTCCTACAGGATAAGCAGACAAATATAAAGGAGAGTCAATCATGTGTGAATAAATGGCTAAGATAGGTTCATCTTTACTTCCAAAAACCGGAGCATAGTATTTATTCCAAACCTCTTTGGCTATAATAATTACCTGTGCTTTTAGCTGAGCAGGAGTAGCATTAGGGTTTTGATACATCCATTTCCACACTGCCATATCTACAAGCGAAACTCCCATAATTTCATAACATGCCCAGAAGTTATCAAGAGCAAGATAATGATCTTTATTTGCATCATCATTCTTTATACCTAAAAGTTCCAGATCTCTTTTCTGGAAAATGAATGCAAGAGCTTCGGTAAAGGCAGTATTTGGGACACCATTTAATACATAATAGTCAACATCATTCAACGAGATTGTCTGTTCCACATTATGACCAAACTCATGTACAGCAATGTTATAACCTTTGTAATTCATGCCATCAGCATTTATCCTTGTACGTAAACGGGCTTTATCCGACTTCATCTGTGCACCCCATGCATGCCCTGAACCTCTTGCTGCATCAACAGTTATTTTAGATGTAATATAAGCTGCTTTCTCAGGAGTAAAGCCAAGTTTCTTAAGGATAAAAGGTAATTCTTTTTCAAATGCATCTTTATTAGGATAAAGTTGCTTTGTTTGAGCATCCAGATCACTTTCTTTCATAGTACTGCGAGGTTTAAAACCATCATACCAAATATCAAAAGGTTCAAGCTTTCTGCCCAGTCTTTTACTTATAAGTTTTGCAACTTCATTAACTTGTGGAGAAGTCATGAATTTAATAAAAAGCTTTTCAACTTCTTCCTGTGGCATTTCCATGCTTTGTTCAAAAGTACGACTTATATAAGTTGGATATTGTGGATTATAAATATCTAATGCTTTCTGAGCTTTGAAGTTATTAAGCAGCATTAAGTAACGTGTGTCAGCTTCTGGAGTAACTGCAGCTTCCTTTTCATTCTCAAAAGCTTTATTTGTGAAAGGATTCCATGTAAGTTTGTTATTATTAATCACCTGTTGAGGGATATCTTGTTGAATAATATGCTTCATCACCTCATAAATCATCTTTTGTTTCTCAAGTCCTGTTTTATTATAATTAGATTTCAATTCATCCCTCAAACCCCAGTGAGTTATAAGCTTTAAATCTTTAGGAAACAATACTTTTCCTTTAGTATCAACTAAGTTTCCCATACAAATGTTATAGTCTGAAATATAAGTTTCCGAATTAGTTGTTGCTTCAGATACTTTCAATAGCAAATCAGAAGGTACTCTTGATGTAAATAAGTCACCTACTCTGGCATAAGCCCACTGTTGGCGAGTCCAGTTCTTACTTAATTCAGTTTTTTCCTTTAAAGAGTAAAATGGAAAGTTAAGTAGCGTAATAAAGGCTACCTTGTTATTAAACAGATCATCATTAAAATGAGCTGAAGCATCATATCCTCCAAATATCTCATCAACAGGTAGAATATCACCCATATTTAAATGTAAAGGAAGCTTAAGATCCACACTTATCTTATTATAATTTCCAAATAAAACTTCCAGATTTGTAGATATCTTCTGAAAAACCAATTCTAACTTAACTGGATCATTAATGAAATTATCTGTACAAAAAGTTTCAAACTCCTGTGCTGTTCCGTCTTTTAGCGTCCAGAATGCAGCAGTTTGTGTTACTCCTTTTGTAATTCTAAAACTATTGGTTTCACCATATTTAGTTACTATACTCTTTATAGTTTTCTGAATTGTATTTTGATCTATTGCACTCATCTTTTGAGCTTTTGTTGTTAATATACCTCCTAATAACATTATAGTTAAGAAGATTACTGATACTTTTTTCATGTAAATTATTTATGTTTAATTTCCGAGCAAAGGTACTAAGGTTTTTAATAATACAAGGTATAAATATTATTAAATAACCTGAGAAAATTACTAATACTCATATTTAAACACTAATACTACTCAATCTTAAACTAAAAATTAACCAAATCTTGATAAGGATTCTTAATTTGGCATGAATAAATGTAGTACTTTTGCAGAAAATTGAATACATATTAAAATGCATATACATTATATTGATAACAACATTCTTAGTTTTGAAACTATTGATGAGATAATTAAAAATCATTATACGATACAACTTTCCGAAGATGCTAAAAAACGTATTGTAAAGTGTCGTACTTACCTTGATAATAAGATGAAATCGCAAACTGAACCTATTTATGGTATTAATACCGGCTTTGGTTCTTTATGCGATCATGTTATTTCAAATGAAGACCTTAGTGCTTTACAAAAGAACCTTGTAATGTCGCATGCATGTGGCACTGGCGATGAAGTTCCTCAGGAAATCGTTAAGTTGATGCTTTTGTTGAAGGCTCAATCTCTTTCTTACGGACATTCAGGTGTGCAACTTATAACTGTTGAGCGTCTGTTGGATTTCTACAATCATGATATCATACCCGTTGTTTATCAGCAGGGTTCCTTAGGTGCTTCTGGTGATCTTTCGCCACTTGCGCACATGTCGTTGCCACTGTTAGGCTTAGGCGAAGTTTATTATAAAGGAAGGAAGATGAATGCTGATGCAATTCTCAACAAGTTTAAGTGGAAACCTGTTGAATTGCAATCAAAAGAGGGACTTGCTTTATTAAATGGTACTCAGTTTATGAGTGCTTATGGAGTATATTGTTGTCTTAAGGTATTCAAATTGTCACGTTTGGCAGATGTTATCGGGGCTTTATCTTTAGATGCCTTTGATGGACGAATTGAACCTTTTCACGAACTCATTCAATTGATTCGCCCACATAAAGGACAGATTAAGACTGCCCGCCGTATTAACAATTTACTTGAAGGTAGCGAACTTATTCATCGCTCTAAGGCACATGTACAGGATCCTTATTCGTTTCGTTGTATCCCTCAGGTACATGGAGCTTCCAAAGATTCAATTAATTATGTCTCTTACGTCTTTAAAAACGAGATAAATTCAGTTACCGACAATCCTACTATCTTTCCCGACGAAGATTTGATTATCTCAGCAGGCAATTTCCACGGACAACCTTTGGCTCTGGCACTTGATAATCTTGCTATCGCACTTGCAGAGCTTGGTAATATCTCCGAACGTCGTACTTATCAGTTGATTTCAGGTAAACGCGATCTTCCACATTTCCTTGTTTCGCATCCCGGTTTGAATAGTGGTTTTATGATCCCTCAATATACATCTGCATCTATCGTTAGTCAGAACAAGCAGTTATGTACTCCATCTTCGGTTGACTCTATTGAGTCATCACAAGGGCAGGAGGACCATGTAAGTATGGGTGCCAATGCTGCTACCAAATGTTTTAAGGTAATGGAAAACCTCGAGAAGATCATTGCTATTGAATTGTTTAATGCAGCCCAGGCTTTGGAGTTCCGTCGTCCTACTAGGACTTCCCCTTATCTTGAAAACTTCGTTGCAGCTTACCGTAAATACGTTAAATTCATTGAAGACGACGAAGTGATGTACACTAACATAGCTAAATCTATCAATTTCTTAAAAGACTATAAACTAGAGATTCCTTATGAGGATGTTAAGATGTTTCAGCTTTAGTTTTTTTAGTATGATATTGATATTTTTAATGTTTATAGTAGCTCTAAAAGGCTTTCTATAAACATTATTAAGAAACTGAAACTTAAAAATAGGTTTCAGTTTTTTTATTTTATAAATGGGTTTGTTAAAAACAATCTATCTACCTGTAATAATATACTTTAACATGTCTGCTAATTGGTTGCACAAGGTCTATCTATAGTTGACCAAGCACAAAACAACTTTGACCAAGCACAAAACAACTTTCACCAAGCACAAAACAACTTTGACCAAGCACAAAACAACTTTGACCAAGCACAAAACAACTTTGACTAAACATAAAACAACATTGATTATTAATAAAAGAACTTTAACCAAGCATAAAACAACTATGCATCATGATAAATCAACTTTGCGAATGTGTAATTTATAAATTATGTGTTTTGTTTTATGATTGCAATATCCAATTATAATTATTATTTTTGTAGAAATATATTTGGTTTGTAAAAAATGTCTTTAAAAATACAATTAATTAAATAGATTATGAGGAAATTATATCTTTTATTATTGTGCTTTGTATGTATATTGAACTCTGTAAAAGCTCAGCAGGCTGTTGATTTTAATCAATATCAATTGTTGAAATGCTCGGGTAAGATACCCGACGATATTACTAAGTTATTTATTGAGAATTATACTAACGACAAAAATAATATCTCTAAAACAGATAAACGTTCGGTTAGAAAATCGAAAGATAAATTCCTTCAGGAAAGTAATTATCTAATAAATCAGCTTTTAATTAGTGGAAAAGTTTATTTTAATGATACTATTACAAATTATATT
>CAIWDQ010000058.1 GCA_903911455.1 uncultured bacterium | reverse complement strand
TCCTGAATAAAAGGCATATTGCGAAAAGATGTGCGAGAAAAATGCAAGAGAAATTATATTAAAAATTGAATTGAATGTTCAAATAGATACAAAATCGCAATATGCGAAATCAAGTGTAGAAATGATGTGAGAAAAACAGAAATAAGTCGCTTTTCAAAATATTAAATAAACTTGAAGATTAAAAACAATAAAAATAAAAGCTTCAGCAAACCCAATTGCTGAAGCTTCTTCTTTTTCTCTATTTCTATTCTTCTATTTTTCGTAATTCGTAATTCGTAATTGATTCTTATCTCAGTATCGTCAAACTCCCATGATAATTTTTTACTGTGCCTTCACTTTGATTTGTGGCTTTAATAATATAATAGTAGGTACCATCAGCTAAAGGATTCCCTTTACATTTACCATTCCAATTATTTTTATAATCAGTATCTTTATAAACCATTACACCCCACCTATCATATATTTGTAAATCTATATTCCAACTTTCTGAATTTTTAATAACAAAATAATCATTATAACCATCTCCATTTGGTGTAAATATATTGGGGATAACTATATCTTTTATACATTCTGAGAATGTTATTGATGCAATAGAACTGCAATTTGTTGTTGTATCAGTTACTTTTACCCAATAAGTACTATCATGAGTAGCTAAATAAGTTGGTTCTATTGTATTATCTTGCCATTGATAAACAGCATTTATAGTTGTTGCATCTAATAATACTATTTGTCCTTGACAAAGAGTTGTATTAATACCTAAGTTTACTTGTGGAACAGGATAATCATATATTTGTATAGTATCTGAATCTGAACAATTATTAACAGTAACTTTTACCCAAAATAAATAAGGAGTATAGGGTGGTTTGATTGTGTAAGTTGAATTTGTAGAGTTATCTTGCCATTTATAAGTTGCATTATTTTGAAAAACATTTAAAGTTAAGGTTTGTCCATAACACAAAGTAGTATCATTGCCAAGATTAACTATCGGGTTTGGTTTATATGTTACTTTAATAGTATCGCTCGCTATACATGAACCATGTGAAACTCTAACCCAATATTTGCCTTGTTGAGTTACATTATAAGTAGGATTAGTAGTACTATCCTGCCAATGATACAAAACAGAAGGAGTTGTAGCATCTAAAAATAATAACTGACCTTGACATAATGAAGTATCATTAGGTAAACTAACTGATACAGATGAAATATAATTTACAATAATTGTATCATAAGTTGTAATGTTATAATCTGCAAAAAATGCTTTTACCCAATAAGTGCCTGCTTGTGTTACATAAAAGACTGTATCTGTACTTCCGTCTTGCCATGTATAAGTGGCATTCGGTATTATTGGTTTTAATATTAAGGTATCACCAATACATAATGTTGTATCATTGCCTAATTTAGGTTGAAAATTACATTCACAAACAGAAACATCATCAATAAAATAATATGCTGGGACTCCGCCAAAGTTAACATTGATTAAGTTTGTATTAATATCATTTTTAAAATTACCAATTGTTACATATTTCTCGCTACCAG
>CAIWDQ010000057.1 GCA_903911455.1 uncultured bacterium | reverse complement strand
TCGATAGAACTTAAACCAATCCAAATCCATATACTGCTTCTAGTTATTGCTCTTTTAGAACCTTTGCTATAAAGCACGGCAACCAATTTTGTTAGGCCTGCATTCCATCCAGATTGACTTAACTTTTCAGCTATTTTGAATGTTGCTTCTAATGAATCAGAGATTTCTAGCGAAATAGCTGCATCAAAATTAGAACTTAAAATAACCCGATATTCTGATATATTTTCTACTGAAACGATTAATTTCAACTCGTTTGAAGCAAAAATATCATGACCTTCATTGGAAGTTGCACTTATTCCATTCCATCTCATCATTGCAACTCTATTAGCTTTAATCTTTAACGTTGCAACTCCATTTGTTATATTTTTTTCGTCACCGGTGGCTAAGTCTAAATCCGACAAAAATACATCGGGTTGTTGATTAATCGCTTGGAAATTAAAATCAAGTGATTCAAATCGTGAAACAACAACATAGGTTCCCGCAACTAGTTGAATTTCATCGTCAGCTAAAGAACCAGAATAAACAATGACTCCCGAGGTTGAAAATACAAGCAACCGATTATTCTGTCCATTCAGCCATAAATCAAAATCATATTTAAGATCAGAACTAATATTATGTATCTGAACAGAAAATACTATAGGATCCCATATTAAAGGAATAAATATCTCATTAGCTGTAGCTTGATAATTTTGAGTTGAATCAGACTCGCTACTCTTTATTAATATTTCCCAACGCTGATCTACAGATGTGGTGGATGGCAATAAAACACCCATTTGATTGTTCCTATAAATAAGCTGAGGTATTTCTAATTTTAATTTAACCTGTCTAACCTGCAATAAAGGCCGTCTCAAATTCAATTTAATTCGTCTTATGCACTGATATATAACTTTTTCCCAGTCAATATTAGGTTCGCTATCGCTGTTATATAGTTTTATAAATGAATTGAGATAAAAACCATTTTTATCTAATTGCAAAGATCGACGAGCCGTTTGAGGAAAGTTAGAATCCATTTGATTAATCAATATGCATTGCCATCTTGAAAATTCTTCAGGATCATCTGCAGGTGTAGGTGGCAAACCTATTTTTTCAACAAGATTTACCATTTTTTCAACAACATTGCCTAGGAAAGCATCTGGTATACCCGCCTGTAACAGATACTCATCACTCATAAATAATTGCCCAGAAGTTCTTGGTGAAACTTCCACCCCAAGATTCTGACAAGCTTTTCTAAACTCTGCCCATAATGATTCACGTCTCGTCGTAGGGACATCAGTAGATGGGTTCAATTTAAGAGCTTTAGCTATCAAGGGGTAAATTTCTAATCCCCCACCATTTTCCCCCGTGCCCTTTGCTATGCTTCTCGCTAAATAAATAGAAAAAAGTGCTGGGTAAGCTTTAATTAGTGAGATGTAGCCTTCAACAGTAGATCTTTTAATTATTTCTTTCTCAATAGCTTCTTGTATTTCAACATCAAGATAACTGCCGTAAATCCCTAAAAAAGGAAAATCCTCTTTTTTTATTTCTTCCCTTATTGCTGCCTCAGCAGTTTTTAACCTATTACCGCCAGTATTTATAGCAGAATCCAAATGAAGATCATTTAATTTGCTTTCTTCTGGGAATATA
>CAIWDQ010000056.1 GCA_903911455.1 uncultured bacterium | reverse complement strand
GGTATCAGTCTTCTTCTTGGAGTTCATTATCTGCCCCAGATTTAATGTTTGAGCAGAGAACTTTAAGGAACCATTCTTATAATTAAACAAATCAGCATGGGTACGTTTACGGGCAGTTATCTCTCCACCAAACGTAAGCGTTATCTCATTGTTCACCTTTTCGTCGGTAGTGATAACTATCTTTTCATTAAAACTTCCGATATGTTTAGAGTTGTACGAAAACACAAGAGCGCCACCTTTACCTGCCGGAATTGCTTTATTTCTGTTCCAGTTGGAAACACTGCAGCCTACATTCATCTTTATTGCTATGATCTTAATATCAGTTGTCCCTTTATTAGTGTAAACAAAATTAATTTCAGCAGGTAGCTTATTTTCTTCAACTCTACCAACAAACGAATTAGTAGTAGCAAACTTTAAACTACTCTGTTGAGCAATAATATTAATACTTATAAAAAATACAGTAATTAAGGTAAAGAATATTCTCTTTGTCATATTGATTATAAAAGTTTATGTTAAGTTATTATTTATTTAAAAATACAAATCGCGATCACCAGCCTTAATACGTTCAACTCTATTTCGAAGTTCATTAATGGTATTCTCATTATCTATTAAAAGTATATGTCTTTCGATTAAAGCCCAACCTTTATCAGCAGTCTCTCCTGGAGCATAATCTGATAAATACTCAGCTAAAGTAAGGATAGCATTAGGAGTGCAATATCTTTTGATAAAACCAGGGACAGAGAACTCCATAAAGTGTTCACCTGTTCTGCCCAAACGATAACAAGCAGTACAAAAGGAAGGGATATAATCCTTTTCAATAAGGTCTTCAATAATCTCGTTCAACGAACGGTTGTCATTAATAGCAAACTGTTCTTTGTTTAGGTCCTGTTCTTCATTCTTACTATGAGAATAACTGCCTAATTCAAGTTTAGTTCCACCATCAATCTGCGAAACACCAAAACGAATAACTTCATCTCTGACAGCAGCATTTTCACGCGCAGTTAATATCATACCTGTATAAGGAACAGCAAGACGAAGGATAGCCACAAGCTTCACAAAGTCTTCGTTGCTTACAATATATTTATCATTCATATCTAATACCGAAGCACTCTGTATGCGAGGGAAAGAAATAGTATGTGGTCCAACATTATAACATGCTTCCAAATGATTAGTATGACGAACTAAACCCATCACTTCAAACCTCCAGTCGTATAAACCAAACAAAGCACCAATACCTACATCATCAAGACCTGCTTCCTGAGCTCTATCAAGAGAAGTTAAGCGATATTCATAATCTGCTTTCTTCCCGCCAAGGTGATATAGCTTATAAGCTTCTGGATTATATGTTTCCTGAAAAACCTGATAAGTACCTACATTAGAATCTTTAACTGTTCGGAAGCCATCAATATCCAAAGGAGCTGCATTAATATTAACTCTTCGTATTTCACCTTGACCTTTCTTTACTCCATATACTAGATTAACAGTATGAGCTATATATTCAGGTGAATATGCAGGATGTTCACCATATACAAGTATCAGTCTTTTCTGTCCGGTATCTTCTAATGCTTCTACTTCCTCAATTAATTCCTGATCACTTAAAGTCTTCCTTATTGCTTCTTTATTTGAAGCTCTGAAACCACAATATTTACAATTATTTGTACATTTATTACCAACATACAAAGGTGCAAATAAAACAATACGATTACCATAAACAGTTTCTTTAAGTTTACGCGCACCTTGTTTTATTTCTTCTATAAGTTCGGGATTAGTTGCATTGATAAGAACTGCAGTTTCTTCGAGTGTGAGTCGTTGTTTACTAAGAGATTTCTCAATAATTTCTCTTACTTTTTCTTTAGTTGAAACTGTATTATTGATATAGTTCCATATCTCGTCAGGATCAATAAATGGCTTCATTTTTTGATCCTCAATACTACATTTCTCCGGTGTGAATTTCATTTTGAGCTGTTCTTAATGATTCAAATTGTGATGCAAAATTACAAATAAAAAATGCAACTGAGTATCTTTTTTTACAATAGTTTTACATAGAATAACAAATGCATTCAATCTTTTGATAATATGAACTCCATTAATGAAATAAAAGTTACTCTTTAAGATAAATATGCAATCAATTCTCTTTATTTAAAAAGAGAATTGATTTTTATTTAAGAATGGTTTAATGATTTTTTTAATTTAAAGAGATTAAAACTCTATTTTAAGATCAACATCTTGTTCTTTTTTCTTACGTCTATTCTCGATTACACTTAACTTCTCAAGTTGTTCTTCAGTTAGTAATTCTTTAATAGTTATCTGATACTTATACCAAAATTTAATATGACGAAGATGTGGATCTTCTGTATTATCAGAAGGTAATTTATTATTATGAGTTCTTGCATATTCTAAGAGTTCATCATAGCAAAGATCCCAAGTCTCATTTCTAACCTCAGTAGCAGATCTCCACTCAAATCCCAGTTCTTCTAGTTGTTCTATTTGCTCTTCGGTTAGTTCTGCCCTATTTTCTCTTTGGATATCGCACCATCTTTCTAACTTCGAATTCTTTCTTATTTTAGGAAAAGGATGATCTTTATTAGAATACTGTTCCATGTATTTCTTATAAAAGTTTAATTCCTTTGTCCATTTGGCTAACTTCTCTTCAGCAGCATTATTCCAATTGAATCCTATAGAATTTAGTCTTTCAATCTTTGATTTAGCTAATTTTCTTTTTTCGTTTCGTTGAATTTCTATCCAATCATATAAAGGATTAAATTCATCATCTATTTTCTCATCAAGCCAATTCTCTTTATAAATCATTTTATGATCAACCAGTTGCTCAAAGCATACATCCCACTTATCAGAATTCACTTTATTCTCAGAATCCCATGGGAAGTTAAGCTGTTCTAGTTGGAATAAATGCTTTGGAGATAGTTTAAATCTATTTCTTCTTTGTGCCAGACACCATGAATATACAGGATTAGGACGTCCATTTAGTACTTCATTATAGCAATCTTTTGGATACATACTTCTAAGTTTAATTAGCTTCCTGTAGGATGATTGCCATTTATAATCCGATGCTGTTACGTTATTTCCCATTGTTTTTTCTTAAGTTTTTTTCTAAAATAATAAATTATAGTTTAATGATTAGCTGTAAATCTTATTTAATTCTGAGTATAATCAAAGATTTAAAGACCATTTTTTATAGCCTTCAAAATATTTTATAAAGGTACTACTATTTTTGAAACTGACAATAAAAAAATGATTATTATCTAATCTTTTTTTATTGTCACCCTGAAAAGATGCATTATCAGTAGCTAATTACACATATGTTAACTTCATAATATTAGTATATCCTTTCTCATGTATTGGTATGCTACCTATATGAATAATAACGTTTCCTTCTCTTATAAGTTCTTTTTCTTTAAGAAAATCTATTGAGAAGTTGATTGCATCGTTGATTGTTTCATAATCATCGCAATAATATGCGCGTACTCCCCAAACTAACGACATTTTTCTTAAAAGTACCTTATTACTTGTAAAAGCAAATATATCTGCTTCGGGACGATGACTGGATATTTTAATAGCTGTATATCCTGTTAAAGAGAAGGTAACAATTGCAGCTGCTTTTGTTTGGGATGCCATTCTACTTGCATGATAACAGATTGAATCAGGTAAAAACTCCAGCTTCTTTTCATCAGGCATATGCTCGCGATTATAGGGGAAGCCATTGTTCTCAGTCCAGTCAATTATCTGTTGCATACATCTTATTGTCAATGCAGGATATTTACCAACAGATGTTTCGGCACTTAGCATCAATGCATCTGCTCCATCAAGAACTGCATTTGCAACATCGTTAGCTTCGGCACGTGTAGGACGGAAGTTAGTGATCATGCTTTCCATCATTTGAGTTGCAATTATAACTGGTTTGGATAGCTTGATACATTTAGTAACTATAGCCTTTTGTATTAAAGGTACCTGATCAAACGATATCTCAACACCCAGATCTCCACGAGCTACCATAATTGCATTTGACTGTTCAATTATAGCATCAATATCGCGCAAAGCTTCCGGTTTTTCTATTTTTGCAATAACTCCGGCAGTTCCGTTTCTTTTCTTAATTAAATTCTTTAACTCAATAATATCATTGGCAGATCGTACAAACGACAAGGCTATCCAATCAACTTTATTATCAATAGCAAAAATCGCATTAAGCTTATCTTCATCAGTTAAACTAGGCAACGAAACTGCAGTATTGGGCAAATTAACTCCTTTGCGGGATGAAAGGATTCCTCCATAAATTACTTTTGTGGTAACTGTATCAAAATTATTAGTTTCAACAACTTTAAGTTCAACCTTACCATCATCTATCAAAATATTGTCGCCAATCTTAACATCTTTTGATAATTCGGCATAACTCATATAAAGCTGTTCCTTTGTGCCTACACACGGAAAAGAAACCAACTTTACAGTATCACCTTCAGTTAGTTCTATACTATTATTTTCAACCTCCCCTATTCTTAACTTTGGACCTTGAAGATCGGCAAGTATTGCAATATTAGTATTAAGTTCATCATTTAATTCATTAATTAAATTTATAACATTCTGATGTTCGGCTCTATTGGAGTGAGAGAAGTTTAAACGGAATACATCTACACCTTCCTCAATCATTTCGTGTAATACTTCCTTTGTAGCTGTAGCAGGGCCAATTGTAGCTATTATCTTAGTTTGTGAACGAACTTTACGCATGGATTATTGATTATTTAGAGAATTATTTTTTTTATGATTTTTGTTTGCAAAGGTAGTTAAATTATATGTTTTTTGTGATTAATAAATCAAATATTTTTATTCATAATTTTTT
>CAIWDQ010000055.1 GCA_903911455.1 uncultured bacterium | reverse complement strand
TCATTTTCGCAAGATAATAATATTGATAAAATTCATGTGCTAAGATTCAAAACAACCGATAGAAAAAATAATATAGGAATCCCTTTTATAGAACACTGTATTATAGATAATGATTCAATAAAGAGCTGTATTTATTCAGACTTTGATGGTATTTCACTCTTGATTATTCACTCAAAAGACTGCAATTTTGACTCTGCTTATTTAAAAATAAGTGACCAAAGAAAAGATGCATATAAAAATAATAATAAAATTACAAAGATACTATTAAAAAATATTGAATTAAATAAGGAGTTAGTCTTAGGTGATATCAATATTGTATTATTAAGTCTGGAAATTATGACTTTAGAGGAATACAAAAAACATTACAATTCACTAATGTTGATGCCCGGACGAAAATGATTTTGATTTGATAATAAAAAAAGGACACCCCAATGGAATGTCCCTTTATCATATATATAAATTGCTTAATTAAGATCAACAAGGAAAGGCAAACGTGCCTGCACTCCCTTTAGATTGTTGATGGTTTGCAAAGCTTCGTAGTAAACATAATTAGTCCCTAACTCCTTTTGTAAGATCTTAGCAGTGCTTCCACCTTTAAAGGCTTCAAATATCTGGTTAAAGAAATCTCTTTGTTTAGGATATTCCAGTACTCTATATTTCTCTATCTTAGCCAACTTAGCTGCTTCTGCAATTGCAGTTTCTAAGCCTCCAAAGTCATCAATCAAACCAATCTTTTTAGCATCAGTACCACTCCACACTCTGCCTTGTCCTATGCTGTCAATTTCGGCTACAGTCATCTTACGACCTTCGGCTACATGGGTAATAAAAGTAGTATAGATACGCTCAATAGAACGCTGCAATACCTTTTCCTGGAAAGCACTCATAGGACGCATACCTGTAAGATAGATGGCATTTTTATTGGTTTGAACAGTATCAAAAGTAATACCCAACTTATTATTAAACATCTTCTGAAGATTAGGAATCAGACCGAACACCCCGATAGAACCCGTAATAGTATTAGGACTCGCAATGATCTTGGTAGCACCGCAAGCTATATAATAACCGCCCGAAGCAGCATAATCGCCCATAGAAACCACAACAGGCTTAACCATCTTAGCCAACGAAACCTCACGCCATATAATCTCTGATGCAAGAGCATCACCACCAGGAGAATTAACTCTTAATACAATAGCCTTTACAGCACTATCAAGACGAGCATTCCTGATAGCTTCCGAAATCCTCAACGAACCAATTGACTGGTCGGTACCTTCGCCACTCTCAATAGTACCTGAAGCAAAAATAACAGCAATCCTGTTCTTTGAGAACAACTTATCATCAGGTGTTTTTGTGTTTTTAACGTAAGTACCCAAAGTAACTAATGTAGGTTGACGTTTACTCCCTACTTTATTCTTCAAGATATCCAACATCTGATCTTTATAAACAAGAGCATCCACAAACTTATATTTCAAAGCATCTTCAGCATCCTGCACCAACATATTATCAGCTATATTCTGTAGTTCAGGCTGACTAATCTTTCTGGTTTCAGAAATACCTTTAACCATCTGTTGCCAGATACTACCAATAAATTCGCGGGTCTGTTCCCTGTTTGCAGCACTCATCTTATCCATAATAAAAGGCTCAACAGCACTCTTAAATTTCCCATGACGAACTACCTGCATTTCTACATCCAATTTCTGTAGCAAACCTTTAAAGAACATAAGTTCGGCACCAAGCCCTCTAAAATCAACTTCTCCCTGAGTATTCAGGAAAATCTTGTCGGATGCAGTGGCTAAGTAATATGCTTTTTGCGAATAAACCTCACTATAACTGTAAATAAACTTGTTGGCAGACTTAAAGTCAAGCAAAGCATTACGAATTTCTTCAACAGAAGCAATGCCAGCCTGAATATTACTCAAATCAAGATAAATCCCTTTAATATTATCATCAGTCTTGGCATAATTAATGCACTTTACAATGTCGCTAAGGCCGGGTTCATTCTTGTTTTCCATCTTGTTAAAATCAAAATTAGCAAATGGATTTGAAGGGCTCCTTTCAAGAATAACACCATTAAGTGTAATGTGCAGAATAGAATTAGAAGGAACGTTAACAACTTCTTTCTTTGAGATGCTCATCATAATAGAAGCCATGATTCCAAAGAAAATAAAGAATACGATCACCATTGTTAGGAAAGTTCCTAACATTGATGCAAACATAAATTTAAAGAATTAG
>CAIWDQ010000054.1 GCA_903911455.1 uncultured bacterium | reverse complement strand
CTTCGGTTATAAATATAAAAATCATCATCATAACGCTTCGACTCCGCTCAGCGACCGTAAGTATGATGAAGTGAAACAATAGAAAGCGATTGCTTCACTTAGTTCGCAATGACGGTGTTGGGAACATAGTTGTAGGCTTTACAAATCTTACTTCTTCGATGAATGAATATTTGCAGATACCTGCTTCTGAAAAGATGGAGAAAGAAAGAATTGAAGTTAATTCTTTGGTGATTTCTTTAAAAGACCAAAACCTTACTTCTGATGTTCGAAATAAGATTTACAATAAACTTAAAGATTTATCACCTGCAATTTTAGAGGGTATCGATAAAGAGAATATTTCTACTTCAATTTTAACCGACAATCTGAATAAGTACAATGCTGAAACTATTTACGGGACTTCTAAAAAATGCTTTTTCATCGTTGGTCTTCAATTTCAAAATCCTCGATAACCTTATGTTAACTCCGGTTTTGAAATATTGACCGCCTCGAAAAATCTAATTTTTAGAAACCCTCTCAAGAAAATTGCTTTGAAAACAAAGGAAGAAGAACTTGTAAAAGTAGGAAAGAAATATTCGGAAGCTATGTCAGAGGTTATGGATAAAGAAAAGAGAATGAGTGATAAAATCTTAGAATATGAAACCAATGTTGCCAAATCTAAAATTAAGATAAGACAGGATGAAGCATTAACTTTAAAATCACAATATGATAAAGGAACTCTGGATATCACTGCTTATTATGAAAAGATTCAACATTTAAGTGATATTACAATAGGAACTAATGATAAAGCTGATCGTGATTTTATTGCTTCAAATTTAAAGAAAGCCACTGAGGAACTAAAGCAAGCCGAAGAAGCAAATAAGAAAATTATTGAAGATGTAGCTAACTTCAGAACCAGGTTAGGTATTATAGAAATTTCTGATGAGCAGAAATTAATAGATGCAAAAGATAAAAATGCAAAACATGTTCTTGAATTGAGGAAAAAAGACATTCCTGAACTAACAAAGTTAATGCAGGAAGAAACTGATATTTTAGAAAAAGCATTAATAGCACAAGCCATAAAAGACATCAAAGCTTCAGAAAAGAATGCAAAGAAAAGAGAGAAGAATATTGAGGAAGAAAACAAACTCAAACTCGATGCAATGGATGAGGGGGAGAAAAAAGAGTTGGCAAAAGAAGAAGAACGTCATCGGAAAGAGTTGGAAACACACAAAGATGATATAACATTTTAGAGCAGGAAGAAATAACCCATCAGAAGAATGTAGAGAGGATAAAACAAAGTTTTGTGGATAAGAAACACGGTTTTATGCAAGGCTTAATTGGTGATGGAGATGAAACTGATAAAGAAAATCAAAGATATCAGAAAGCCATTAAAGAATACAATCAATTTACAAAAGACAAGAGAATACTTGAAGATGAAGATGTAGCAGCATGGGAATCTATTTTGAGTACCCATAAAGTAAATATAGACAAGATTAATACAAAGGCATATGAAAAGGAATTGAAGTCATTAGATTTAGCTTCTCAAACTTCACTTTCTGAATTAAAACAAAAGAATGCTGAAGAGTTGATGACTACCGACACACTTGAGAAAGCTAAAATACTATTGCATGATAAGTATGGAGAAACAAATTTAGGTAAATTCAAAACCTTAGATGCTGCAAAGAAAGAGTTGGAAATACAACAGAATGATGCCGAGATAGTATTGCAGGAAGCCAATATTAAAAAGCTAATGACAGTTATTCAGACTTCTTTGCAAAGTGGAATAATGACTGGAGTAAATGCAAATATGACACCTGAAGCAAGACAGAAATTGCAGGAAGATCTTAATGCATTAATGAAATTGTGGGACGATATTGAGAGAAAGAAAAAAGACGGGAATAAATCTGATGATAAATTACTTAATGATAAAAAGGTCGATGTAATGGGTTTCAGTCCCGAAGATTGGAATTTGTTTTTTGAAAGATTAAAAAAAGGTAAAGATCTTGTCGGTTTGATAACCATGTCAGTTGATGTTTTAAAGAACGCCTGGACTTCATATAGTAACTTACTTACAGCTTCAGAAAACAAAAAGAACCGCGAATTAGAAACAAGTGATAACAAAGAGAAAACAGCTTTAAAAACAAAACTGGATAAACACTTAATCACACAGGCAGCCTATGATTTAAAAGTTAAGGCATTAGATGACAATCTTCAAAAACAAAAAGATACTGCAACATATAACCAAGCCTTGAGAGATGCAAGATTAAACGAAGTGAATGCGATACAATCAGCTGCAGTTGCTTCAATAGCTATATGGAAATATGGTCCTGTGGTTGCAATACCAATGGAAATTCTAATAGCAGCAACCTTAGCAGCTTCATTGGCAACCATAGAAGCAAATATGCCAAGTCCTCCTGCTTATGCCGAAGGTGGTTTTACTAATGGAGACCAGATTTACCGCGCTGGTGAAAAAGGTCAGGAGTTTATAGCAAGTAATAGCTTGCTTAGAGATTCTAAAACTGCACCTGTTATAAAGTGGCTTGACCAATACCAAAGAGGCGGAAAATCTATTCCCATGCCAATAGAAGCCAACTTTAACGGAATGCAAACGGCAGTAGAAACAAGAAATAATACAAACTTTTCAGACCCCGAAATTAAAGGCTTATTAGTTAAACTTTACAATAGCAATTTAGAAGGCAGAGATGAATTGAAACTTTTAAACAAATATCTTAGCAACCCTGCCAACAGAAAAGCAAGAATAGTAAGGGATGAGTTAACCAGATTTGATGGAGAACTGGCAACTTTGCAGAGTCTGGCGAAGATAAGATAATACACTTTAAATACTAATGTATTTAAAGTATATAAAGTGCAAGATAGAATCCATATCCAACAAAATTGAAAATGATTGCTCCCATCCACTTGTATTTTACTTCGTAAAAATCCTGCACTCCTGTACACCACATTTATAAATTTCTTATGAATACCAATTCTATCTGAAGACAATGGAGCAGAATGAAACAAAATTGAAAACAACCCTGCTCCTATGTTGCGCTTCGCTCCACTCCGTTTTGAGTGTTTGAAATTTCTTATTAATACAGCTCCCGGTAAGAACCCCTATCTGTATCTTTCCCCTAAAAGGAGAAAGAGGAAAAAAGATGAAATCAGAATGAAGCAAAATTGAAAACCACCCTGCTCCTGTATTACGCTTCGCTCCATTTCGTTTTGTGGGTTTGAAATTCCTTATTCATACAGATTTCCTCAAAGACAATTTTATCAACTGGAATACACACATTTGAAAGAAGACAATTCAAATGAGTGTATGGATATTATATATTTCTTATTTAGAAAGAGTTTAAATTGTTGGAAATTTCCATTTTATTGGAAATGTTTTAGTACTTTTGGAAAATTAAATATTATGAAATAAATGAGTTTAATTTACTCAAATTAGATTAAATAAGAATGAATCAAAATAAAATTACACTCTCTCAACTTGAAACTTTTCTATTAAAAGCTTGTGATATTTTACGAGGCAAAATGGATGCATCGGAATATAAGGAATATATCTTCGGGATTCTTTTTATCAAACGGCTTTCTGATGAATTTGAAAAGAAACGTACAGTAATTAAAAAGAAATATGCTTATTTATCTTCAGAACAAGTAGATGAATTATTGGAAGATAAAACAACTTATAAAGATACTTTTTTTGTTCCCAAGCGTGCACGTTGGAATGATAGTTGGATTGAAACAGTTGTAAATAAAGAAGGAGAAAGTGAAGAAGTTTTCAGACCTGCCCTAAAAGATGTAAAAACAAATCTAGGAGCTACTCTTAATAAAGCATTAAGTGAATTAGAAGAACAAAATTCTGATATACTCTCAGGTGTTCTGAAAAGTATAGACTTTAATATTGAGAAAGGAAAGACAAAAGTCTCAGACCAACGATGGATTGATTTGCTTAACCATTTTAATGCAGGTATTAATCCAGGTACACCTCTAGCTTTAGTAAATGAAAACTTTGAATTCCCAGACTTGCTTGGAGCTGCTTATGAATACCTTATTAAATATTTTGCAGATAGTGCAGGCAAAAAAGGTGGCGAATTTTATACACCCGGTCAAGTTGTACGTTTGTTAGTTACTTTGCTGAAACCTAAAGCTGGTATGGAAATATATGACCCTACATGTGGTTCTGGAGGTATGCTTATACAATCGGTTCAATATGTAGAAGAACAAGGTGAAGATTTCAGAAATCTTGCTCTATACGGTCAAGAAGCAGCAGGTACTACATGGTCAATTTGTAAAATGAATATGATTTTACATAATATACCTTCAGCTACCATTGAGAATGGTGATACATTACAAGAACCACAAATTATGGATGGTGCAACTTGGAAAAAGTTTGATATTGTAATAGCAAATCCTCCCTTTTCACAGAATTACAATAAGGCAAACATTAAATTCCCTACACGCTTTAGTTATGGTTTTGCACCTGAATCGGGGAAAAAAGCTGATTTGATGTTTGTGCAACACATGATTGCAAGTTTGAAAGAATCTGGAAGAATGGCAACTATTATGCCTCATGGTGTTTTGTTTAGGGGAAGTAATGAAAAAACTATTCGCAAGGGAATGGTTGATGCTAACATTATTGAAGCAATTATTAGCCTACCTCCTGCTTTGTTTTATGGAACAGGAATTCCTGCTTGTGTAATTATAATTAATAAAAGCAAACCAGACTTTTTAAAAGACAAAATACTTTTTATAAATGCAGATGCTGAGTATGCTGAAGGTAAAGTTCAGAATATATTGAGACCGGAAGATATTGAAAAAATTGATTTTGTATTTACTAATAAGCCAGATAAGTTAAATAAATACTGCCGTTTAGTTGATAAAAAAGAAATTATTGATAACGACTATAATCTTAATATTCGAAGGTATGTTGACAATACTCCAGAACCCGAACCGGAAGATGTAAAAGCGCATCTTAAAGGAGGTATTCCTTTAACAGAGATAGATAATCAAAAAGTACAGTTTGTAAAATTTAGATTTGATTCAAATCAGATTTTTGTAAAGAGAGATGAAAAATATTCGGACTTTAAGACTGATATTGATGATAAAACTAAAATAAAGATTATAGTTGATGTTAATACCATTTTGCAAAAAACTATTGCAGATATGTTACAACAGGTAACTGATTGGTGGTTGATTGCTAAAGAAGATTTTGCTTCACTGGCTCCACAAAAACAAATTGAGGAAGTTACAGAAAAAGGGAACACTTCAGAAGGTATTGTAGAATTTTTAGTTGCAGGTGGGAAAAATATGGCTAAAGTAAGAACCCATTTGCTTACTACATTGAAAGAAAAACTGATTGCTAAAAAAGTATTGGATGAATTTCAGTGTGCAGGAGTTTTTGTAAATTGGTGGGCAAATATTAGATACGATTTAAAAACTATTTCTTCTACCGGATGGAGTGCTGCTTTAATACCAAGAGATTATTTTATTGAAACCTATTTTACAACAGAGCAAAATGCAATTAATGATACCGAAAGTTTGATTGCTGAAAAGGAAGCTATACTGCTGGAATCTATTGAAAGTGTGGATTACGAAGCTGAAGAAAATGAAGAAATAACAGCAAAAACAATTAAAGAATATTTAAAGAGGCTACCTGATGATATTACTAACAAGGAAGAAAAATCACTTTTGGATAAAATTAATAAAATAGAGAAAGAAATAAAAGAAGCAAAGAAAACACTAACAGAGAAGTTAGCTGAACTCGATCGTAAAATAAATAATAAGTGCTATGGTATAGAAGATGAAAAAGAAGAATTGCAAAAAATGTTATATGTAAAAAAAGAAGAATTATTTGAATTACAAAAATATGCACCTACAGAAAAGAAAGAATTAACTAAATATAAAACAACTATCAATAAATGTATAGAAACAATAGCTAAAATTCAATTAAGACTTAAAGGTTTAAACGATTTTCTATTAGATATAGGAGGGGTTATTTCAGAAGAAGATTGTAAAACATTAATTCTTCAAAAACATAACAATTTAGTGCAAAAGGAACTTCAAAAATATTTGAATACTGAAAAACGAAAACTAATTGCTGGAATTGAAAAATTATGGGATAAATATGCAGTATCTTCTCAACACTTAGAAAACGATAGGAATAAAACGTTTTCTGAACTAAATAATCTTTTAGCTGAATTAAATTATTTATAATAAGATGAATAATTGGAAGAAAGTTAAATTTAAAGATTTTGTTTATTATCAGGAAGGTCCTGGATTAATGTCTTATCTATTTAAGGAAAATGGATTCCCATTTCTTAATATTCGTTGTATTATAAATGGGAAGATTAAAAGAGAGAATTGCCAGTTTATTTCTGAAGAGATAGCAAATAATCAATATAAACATTTCCAACTAAATGAAGATGATTTAGTTGTTTCAACATCTGGAACATTAGGTAAAAAGGCCTTTATAAATAAATATGATTTACCATTATTACTTAATACTTCAATTATTCGGTTTAAGCCTAAAAATGAAAATACTCTTGATAGAATATTTCTGAATTATATACTTGAAGATTATAAGTTCCTTTTTGATTTAACCAATCAAAGTACTGGTAGTGCGCAAGTGAATGTTGGGCCATCTCATTTAGACAAATTATGGATTACAATACCATTATACAAACCAGAACAAACTAAGATAGCACAAATCCTTTCCAAAGCTGATAAAGCTATAGAACAAACTGAAGCACTTATAGCAAAATATCAACGTATAAAAACAGGTTTAATGCAGGATTTACTTACTAAAGGAATTGATGAAAACGGTACTATTCGAAGCAAGGAAACTCATAAGTTTGTAAATTCAAATTTAAAAAATTATAAAGTTTCAATTGATTGGTTTTATGACAGAACCCTTTCTGATAATACTAAAGTTAATCAAGGATTACAGATTGCAATAAAAGACAGGCATAAAGAAGAAGGTAAAAATAGACATATATACATTACTATTCAATATTTGAATAATCATGAAAAAAACAAAGAATTTATTTATTCACCACCAAAATCAGTTATATGTAAAAAAGATGATATACTATTTACAAGAACTGGTAACACTGGTCAAATAATTACAAATGTTGAAGGTGTTTTTCATAATAATTTCTTTAAAGTAGATTATAATAGTGATGATATATTAAAAGACTACTTAGTATATTATTTAAATTGGTTACCAATTCAAAATATTATAAAAGATTTATCAGGAACCACAACTATACCTGATATGAAACATAAAGACTTTTATTCAATACCAATAATTTATCCAAAATCTTTGGATGAACAAAGAAGAATTGTAAAAACATTGAATTCTAATCAATCATTAATTGAATCACTTATAAATAATCTTAACAAAATAAAATCACTTAAAACTGGCTTGATGCAGGATTTATTGAGTGGAAAAGTTAGAGTGAAAGTAAAGGAGGAGGAAAAATGCCAATAACTATTAGTAATTTATGCACAAACAAAGAATTGATTCTATCAAAACCTATCAAATGGAATCATGAAATTCCTGATAATTATAAAGGAATATATATAATTTCAACATCTCCTGACCCTTTGGAGAATTTAAATTGTACTGACAAACCAAATTTTGATAGTTCAATTATTGCTAATTGGAAAAACTCATGTCTTGAATTAAAACTAAATGACAATATGCATCCTTCATTAATTGAGATTATTGATGAATTGAATAAAAGATGGCATCCTTTTGAAAACATATTATATATAGGCAAGGCATCGGGTAAGACAGGAGTAAAGCAGAGAATTAATCAATTTTACAATCATAACGTTGGTGATAAAAGTCCACATGCAGGAGGATTT
>CAIWDQ010000053.1 GCA_903911455.1 uncultured bacterium | reverse complement strand
TACATGGACAAGTTTAAAAAAAAACATTCACCAAAAAGATAGAAAAACAGTAAGATAGAAAAGATTAAAACATATTTATTAAGAAATAATAGAGAAACAATTTATTCATAATAGTGTTAATAATATTAATCATTTGTAAAAATGTGATAACGGAGAATATGTTTTGTATCGATTTAGTATGAAAAAATAAATAATAATCAATTTAAAATGAAAAAAACAATTTACTTTTTATTTAGATGGGCAATAGTGCCTCTTTTACTTTTAATTTGCACTTTCTCTTATGCGCAGCAACCTGGTGCACAGATTAAAATCAATAATGATTCATTATGGGATTCTAAAAATTATTATTTTGATGTTTGGTTAAGAGCAAAAGATGTTAATGGGACAACTTCTTTTAATTTAGAAGGGTTTCAAGCCGGATTTCAATCATATTTAAAGTACGTAAAAGTTGGAACAGCCACAGTATCTATTGTTCCTGGTTCTTCTCAATTTGGAACAAACCCACCTCAACAACCTACTGTAGTGCTATTAAAACCGATTGCTACTACTAATCCATTGTATATACAATTGAATCCAACAGCATTAACAACTAATGGGATGACATTTTCTGACTCAACTAATGATCCATTGCATAATGGAGGATGGTTAAGAGCATGTACTATTAAAATCTCGGATACTGCTAGTTTTTTACAAGCACCTATGAATGTATATTACAGTCCAAATATAACTTATCCTAATGCAGTTTTTGCTAACTATTATCTCAGCTCTGTATTCACAAGCGCTCAAATACCAAGTGACACTATTAACTATATGGTTAATCCTAAATTAAATTATCCTATAACTAAATTTAATGTTACCGGGACAGGTTCTTATGTTACAGGAGGTGTTTCTGTTGGACTTAACGGTTCTGAAATTGGGTGTGCTTACAAACTACAGAAATATGGTGTTACCATTGCCGGATTACAAGAAATAGCTGGAACAGGTAGTGCTATTTCATGGCCTAGCAGAGATTCAGGTACATATACTGTTGTGGGTAGAAGAATTGCTACCTATGAAAGAGACACTCTTATGCTGGGTAATGCAATTGTTACAATAGCTTTACAGCCTGGTGCTGCTGGTGTTATTAATGGACTATCTACTGTCTGTCAGGGACAATCAAATGTTACTTATACTACTAATCATATTACTAATGCTGATAGTACAATCTGGACCTATTCAGGTACTGGCATAACTATGACACGTATCAACGACACTACAATGAAAATAAATTACCTGACTAATGCTACTAGTGGTAATTTAACAATATACGGAAAAAATGCTTTAGGAAATGGGACATCAACTACAGTTGCTATAACAGTAAATGTATTACCAAGTGCTGCCGGGACCATAACAGGGCTTTCAACAACCAATACTTTAACAACAGCTACATATTATGTACCTCAGATAAGTAATGCAACATCATATACCTGGAATTATACAGGTCAGGGTGTTACATATACTTCTTCGACTACAGGAGATAGTGTTGTATTAACTTTCACTTTATCTGCTACACCTGGTAATTTAACAGTTCAAGGTACTAATGCTTGTGGTAATGGTGTGATTTCTCAAACTTTTTATATCAATGTAATTGCTGTACCTGCTGCTGCCGGTACTATAGTTGGGCCTTCAGGTTCATGCCCTGGGATAAATAATCTTACTTATTCTGTACCTCCAATTTTAGGTGTTGTATCTGATAGTACAGGATATATTTGGAACTATACTGGAACAGGAGCTACTTTAAAGAAATCATTAACAGGTGATACTGTTTATATAAACTTTGCATTAAATGCTACTGCCGGAAACTTAACTGTTCAAGGTCATAATTTAATTGGTAACGGAACAGTTTCTCCTAATTACGCTATTGCAATTAATCCTTTCCCAGTTGCAGCAGGAACTATAACAGGAACAGTAAAACCTTGTTTAAATGTTGCTACAGCTTATACTGTACCAGCTATTGCTAACGCTACTTCATATACATGGACTGCTCCTAGTGGTGCTACAGGTACAAGTTTAACTAATACTATTAATCTTACATTTACAACTGCAGGTATTGGAACAATCACTGTAAAAGGATTAAATGCCTGTGGTGTTGGAGCTACTTCTTCATATATTGATACAGCAATTTCAGTACCTACTATTACAAGTGATACAGTAAAAGGATTAACTTTAGTTTGTCAGGGTTCTACAAATGTACTTTATAGTTTAAGTTCATTAATCACTGGAACTACACCAGGATCGGGAGCTACATCATATGTTTGGACATTGCCTTCAGGTGTTTATATGGTTGGCACTACACAGTCTACAGATACTACAGCAAGTGATTCAATAAAAGTACAATTCTCTAATTCAACAGGTGCTAATGGATTTATAAAAGTAAACGGACGTAACGTATGCGGTATTGGTTCTCCATGGCAGTCAGGTGTTACTATCAGCCCATTACCAGGAACTCCTTCATCAATATTAGGAACAACAACTATATGTCAGAAAGATTCAAGTGTTTATAAGATAAATTTAATTCCAAATGCAACTACTTATACTTGGACAGTACCTACTGGTTATTCTACTTCAAATCAAGGTTTAAGTGCTACTATTGACTCTATTAAAATTAAATATCTAACGACTGCTGCTAATGGTAGTATTACAATATACGGCTCTAACTCTTGTGGAAACGGACCAACTGCAACTCTACCTATTATAGTTAATCCAGTACCAGGCGTTGCAGGGACTATGACTGGAGTAGCAAATGTATGTTTTGGACAAAATGGTGTTATTTATTGGGTACATAAAGTATCTACTGCAACTTCATATTCTTGGACTTATCCTACTGGATGGACAGTTGTTGGAAATAATACTGACTCAACAATAACATTTAATGTTGGTAATGGTGCTTTAAGTGGAACAATAAGTTGTGCTCCTGTTAATGCTTGCGGACAAGCAAACGCATCAACATTTGGTGTAACAGTAAGTACTTTACCTGGTGCAGCCGGAGCAATTTCAGGACCTACTACTGCTTGCGGTGGTGCTACCGGAGTTGTTTATACATTACCTGCAATTACAGGTGCAACATCTTATAGTTGGACGTTGCCTTCTGGAGCAACCGGAGGAAGTTCTTCTAATACAATTTTTGTAAGTTATACATCTGCAACTCAATCAGGAAATATTACAGTTAGTGGAGTAAGTTTCTGCGGAAATGGAACTTCAAGTTCTCTGGCTGTTGTTGTTGGACAAGTTCCTATATTTGACACTGTTAATCATAATGACTCTATACATTGTTTAACTACTTTAAATGGTGATACTGCTACTTGCCCTGGTACTACCAGAACTTTCTGGATTCATCCTGCTGCTGGTGCTACAACTTATTCTTGGTCGTATCCATTTGGCTGGACTCCTGTTGGTCCGACCAATAATGACACAATTACTTTAACTTTAACTGCTGGTGCTATTACAGGTAATATTTCTGTAGAAGGAGATAACGCTTGTGGTAATGGTTTACCTAAGTACAGAAAGATAACTGTAAACAGTTTGCCATTATTATCAAACACAATTACAGGTCCTTTCCAGGGTTGTAGTAACTTAGGTGATACAGTTACTTTTAGTATAACTTCTAAAATTACATGGGCAACATCTGCAGTTTGGGGAACACCTGCTGGATTTACTCAAATTTCAGCATCTGATACAAATTTTAAAGCAAAACTTACTTCTACTGCTACTTCAGGGTATATAACAGTATATGGGATTAACCAATGTTTTGCACAAACTGGTCAAACGGGTCCTACTAATCAGAAATATTTTACAGTTTTAACAGTGCCTTCTGCTGCTAGTTCTATTTCAGGTATTTCATCTTCTTGTAAAGGTGTAGTAAATGTATATAGTGTACCTCAGATTTCAGGAGCAGCTACATATAACTGGTCATATTCAGGCACAAGCGATTCAGCTAAGACTGTAAATAATCAATATTATGAATATTTTGGAACTAATTCAACAAGTGGAAATTTAACAGTCTCAGGATCGAATGTTTGCGGTACAGGACCTGCTTCACCAGCATTCCCAATTACATTAATAACTGTTCCAACAGGTATTGGATCTGTAATTGCAGGAGCAAATTCTAATCCAGCTTGTCAGGGAGCTATAGCAACTTATTCAGTTAACCCTATTGCATCAGCAACCGGATATACTTGGAATGTAGCTCCGTCATTAGGTACTATAATTTCAGGTCAAGGTACATCTAGTATAACTGTACAAATATTAGGTAATGCTTTCCAAGGTGGAGTTTATTGTACACCAACAAACTCTTGCGGAAATGGAGCACCTTCACCAACATTAAATGTTACTATAACCCCATTACCATCTGCTGCCGGTGTTATTACAGGTCCTCTTACTACATGTGTTGGAACAACAGGTTTAGTTTATACTGTTCCATCTATATCGGGAGCTACTTCATATAGCTGGAGTTGTGGACCTCTAAATTCATTTACAGGTACAGCTTCAAGTACCACTAATAGTGTCACTCTTACAGCTGGTACTATTTTAGGTATAGATACTATAAAGGTAAAAGGAGTTAATGCATGTGGAAGTGGTAATCAATTTAACCTTCTTGTAAATGTTATGACCGTACCAACTGCACCTGTAATTACTAAAATCAATGGTACTGAGCAGCAAGGAGCTATTGTTTTCTACAGTGCAGTTCCATTTACTAGTGGATATACTTATACATGGACAGTTACAGGTGGAAATATGATAACTCCAACACCTACTTCAAATGTTGGAGATACACTACAAGCTAAATTTAAAGACTCATTCGCAATTATTGGTTATCAAATACACGTTGTAGCACATAATCAATGTGGTGATAGTCCAATGGCTAATTATTCTGTTCCTCCTAAAAATGGTATTAATGAAATCATAGGTAATTTAAGTTATCATATCTATCCTAATCCAACTAATGGAATCTTAAATATAGAGATAGATGGTATAAATGAAAACATTGAAATGTCTATCATTAATCCTCAAGGTTCGGTTATTAAAACTGAAAGTATAAGCAGACATAATGCTATGTTCAAAAAAGAAATTGATATGAGTGCTTATGCAAGGGGAATCTACTTTATCAGGATCATTAGTAAAGATTTTGTAAGAGTAGAGAAGATCGTAGTTCAATAATACGAATATTCTATTTATAAATAAATTGATTTTAGGGGAGCCAATTTGGTTCCCCTTTTTTTATTGAGTAAAACCCCTATCCCCTTAAAAAGCTACCGTGTACCCACATCTTTTTAATAAGAAGATAATCATGATTAGTTATAATATTATTCATTATCTTTTACTTTTGTTACTTTTCCCTTGATGGAAAAGTAACAAAAGATCAAGACTCCAGCTCATTTACTTCAAAACTACAATTAAAAAAACGAACGCAACCCAAG
>CAIWDQ010000052.1 GCA_903911455.1 uncultured bacterium | reverse complement strand
CTATCTCATAAATTATGATTAATTTCGTGGCATAATTTTTAATAAAATAATCTACTATAATTCTGTCATTTATGGATATTCAAGAAGGCGAAAAAATAATAAAAGTAAATATTGAGAACCAAATGAAATCAGCATACATTGATTATTCAATGTCTGTGATAGTTTCAAGAGCATTACCTGATGTTAGAGATGGTTTGAAACCTGTACACCGTAGGATATTATATGCAATGCTTGATTTGGGGATTACATCGAATCGCCCTTATAAGAAATCAGCAAGAATAGTAGGGGAGGTGTTAGGTAAATATCATCCACATGGAGACACTTCTGTTTATGATGC
Organism: uncultured bacterium; assembly: GCA_903911455.1. Taxonomy (GTDB): domain Bacteria; phylum Bacteroidota; class Bacteroidia; order Bacteroidales; family JACABE01; genus JBAXLO01. The sequence goes on along the minus strand of CAIWDQ010000052.1, from coordinate 5,122 downwards.
TATGGTTAGAATGGCACAGGATTGGTCTTTACGTTACCCTTTAATTGACGGTCAGGGGAATTTTGGTTCAATTGATCAGGACCCACCTGCAGCAATGCGTTATACCGAAGCAAGATTACAAAAGATAGCTGAAGAAATGTTATCTGATATTGAAAAAGAAACTGTAGATTTTCAATTAAACTTTGATGATTCATTACAAGAGCCCACTGTACTTCCTTCAAGGATACCTAATCTTTTAATAAATGGAACTTCAGGTATTGCAGTAGGTATGGCAACGAATATGGCTCCTCATAATTTATCAGAAGTTGTAGATGGTATCATTGCTTATATAGATAATAATGAAATAACAATAGTCGAATTAATGAAGCATATTAAAGCTCCTGATTTTCCAACAGGAGGTATTATATATGGGTATGAAGGTGTAAAAGACGCATATGAAACAGGTAGGGGAAGAATTGTTATTAGAGGTGAAACTAAAATTGAACCAGACGAAAGTGGTAAAGATAAAATTATAGTTACTTCTATTCCTTATCAAGTAAATAAGGCAGAGATGATCAAGAAAACTGCTGATCTTATTAATGAGAAAAAAATAGATGGTATTACAGATATTAGGGATGAATCAGATAGAAATGGTTTAAGAGTAGTTTACGAATTAAGAAAAGATGCAATTACAAATGTAGTATTAAATAAATTATACCAATATACTGCTTTACAATCATCTTTCAGTATAAATAGTATTGCTCTAGTAAAAGGCAGACCTATGATGTTGAACTTAAAAGACATTATTAGGCATTTTGTTGATCATCGTCATGATGTTATTGTAAAGCGTACTCAATATGATTTAAATGAAGCTCAAAAAAGAGCTCATATTTTAGAAGGCTTATTAATTGCTCTTGATCATATTGATGAAGTAATAGCAATTATCAGATCATCTCAAACAGTTGATGATGCGAGAACTGAATTGATGCAGAAGTTTGGATTGAGTGATATTCAATCCAGAGCTATTGTAGACATGAGATTAAGAAGTCTCGTAGGTTTAGAAAGAGATAAACTACAGGCAGAATATGCCGAACTACTTAAGAAAATTGAATATTATCAATTAGTTTTAGGTGATTTAAATCTTCGAATGGAAATCATAAAAGAAGAATTAAGAGAAGTTAAAGAGAAATTTGGTGATAAACCTAAAACTGAAATTGAATATTCAGCATCTGATTTTAGAATTGAAGATACAATTGCTGATGAAGATGTTGTAATCACTATATCTCATATGGGATATATTAAAAGAACAGCTTTAACAGAATACCGTCGTCAGAATAGGGGAGGGCGTGGAGCAAAAGGTTCAGATATAAGAGATGAGGATTTTCTTGAACATCTTTTTGTAGCCTCAATGCATAATTATATGTTGTTCTTTACTGAGAAAGGCAAATGTTTCTGGATGAGAGTATTTGAAATAGCTGAAGGTTCAAAAACATCAAAAGGAAGAGCAATACAGAATCTTTTGAGCATTGACAGAGATGATAAAGTAAAAGCTTTTATAAATGTTAAGAATCTTAAAGATGAAGAATACATAAATAATAATTTTATCATTTTATGTACAACAAAGGGTGTTATCAAAAAAACTTCTCTTAAAGCTTATTCTAAACCTCGTAGTAATGGTATAAATGCAATTACTATACGTGAAGACGATCAATTACTTGAAGCTAGAATGACAAATGGTGAAAATGAAGTTATGTTAGCACTTAAATCAGGGAAAGCAATTCGTTTTAATGAAAGAACTGTTCGTCCAATGGGTCGAAATGCAAGTGGTGTTAGGGGGATGAGACTAGCTAATCCAAAGGATGAAGTAATTGGTATGATTTGTGTTCAAAGTACTGATGAAGATTCATTACAGGACATTCTGGTCGTTTCAGAAAATGGTTACGGAAAAAGATCTAAACTGCTAGATTATCGTGAAACAAATAGAGGTGGTAAAGGTGTTAAGACAATTAATATAACTGAAAAGACTGGTAATTTGATTGCCATTAAAAATGTTTTCGATAGAGATGACTTAATGATCATTAATAAATCAGGTGTAATAATTAGACTTGCTGTTGGTGATTTGAGAGTTGTAGGCAGAGCTACACAAGGTGTAAAACTTATTAACCTTAGAGAAAATGATGCAATTGCAGCAGTCGCTAAAGTTGAAGTTGATGAAAACGAAGCTGAATTACTGGAAATTGAAGATGATGATGTTAACAATGATTTGACTAATGAGCGTCATGTAAAAGTTCCAGAAGAGTTTGCAGAAATTGATGACTCAGGTATTGACAAATCGACAAATGAAAATTCAGAAATTAACGAAAGTGATAATGAGGTTTAATTTGGCATTAAATTTGTCATAATTATTAATAATTTTACAAAAAAAATTAGAAACCAATAAATATTAACAAAATGAAAAAAATATTTCTATTAACAATTATTTTAGTAATTAGTATTACTTTTACGAAAGCTCAAAACGTCAATGTACAAAGTGCTTTTATGTATTTAAGAGGAGGTCAGTTGGATAAAGCATTAGAAAAGATTGAACTTGCTATTAAAAATGAAAAGACTATGACTGAAGCAAAAACATGGGCTTATCGTGGTCGTATCTATTTAAAAATATCCGTATCAAAAGAAGCTAAATACAAATCTTTAGATTCAAATTCAGTTCAAAAAGCTTATGATTCTTATCAAAAATCTATAGAATTAGATAAAGATAAAGAATATTTACAGGATAATATTAATGATATTAATGCTTGCGGAATTCTATTTACAATTGTAGGAGTTGATTCCTATAAAAAGAAAGATTATCCAAAAGCTCTTGATGCTTTCGATAAAGCAATTCTAATAAATTCTAAAGATACTGTAGCCACATATTATGCTGCATTTTGTGCAGAATTTACTAAAAACAGAACAAAAGCTAAGGATTATTTCAGAAGCCTAATTAAATTAAATTATAATGAACCCTCAATTTATACAGCTTTAGCAAGTATATATAAAGAAGAAAAAGATACAACTAAAACAATAAAGATTATTAGAGATGGAAGGAAAAAGTTTCCTCAAAATTATGATTTAATTATATCTGAAGCAAATTATTTTCTTTCAACAGGGGAGGATATAAAGGCTCAATCAGCATTAAAACAGGCTATAGAAAAAGATTCAACAAATCCTGTAATTCATTATAATTTCGGTGTTATTTATGAAAAAATACGTGATTTTGAACGTGCAGAAATCTCTTATAAAAATGCACTACGTTTGAAAGCTGGCTATAATGACGCTCTTTATAACCTTGGTGCATTATATGTTTTTATTGCAAAAGAGATATTTAATCAAGCAAAAAACCTACCTTTAGATCAAACTAAAGAATATGATAATCTAATGGCTAAAGCTAATAAATTTTTACAACAAGCTTTACCATATCTTGAAAAAGCTATAAAAGCTGAACCAAATGACAAAGCTGTTTTAAGCTCTTTAAAAGAAATATACAGTAGATTTAATAAAACAAAAAATTTAGACATTATTAAGAAAGTTATAGCTGATTCTGGTAAAAATTCAGGATTAATAAATGATTTAGAATTATCATCACTTTCATCTGATTTTAATCTTGTAGAATTAATTAAAGATACTGATGTAACTAAAAAACAATAGTTATTAAAATAAAAAGAGAAGTATTAAAAAATACTTCTCTTTTTTAATAATACCTTAATTTAACATAATGTAAATTATACGCAATTAATTAAATTATCTTTTATACTTTAAGATAATCATCAAATTCATTTGAATTCTTTAATTAGTACTGTTTGTTACCAAACCAAGTCTTCTTAGGTTTATTAATTTCAGTTGAAGTTCTTCCTGATGGATTTCTTCTATTAGAATTAGGGCGATTTTGTTTTATTACTTTAGGTGGATTATGATCAATTAAAGGAAATGAATGATTTGAAATTTCAGGAATAGTTTTACCAATTAATTTCTCAATATCTTTTAAAAATGGTTTTTCATCAGCTGCACAAAATGAATAAGCTGTTCCTTTTGCTCCGGCTCTTCCTGTACGACCAATCCTATGTACATATGTTTCTGGTATATTTGTAATTTCAAAATTAATTACGTATTCCATATCATCAATATCTATTCCACGAGCAGCAATATCAGTTGCAACTAGTACTCTGGTGGTCTTTTCTTTAAAATTGTATAATGCTTGTTGACGTGCACTTTGTGATTTATTTCCATGTATTGCTTCAGCGCTTATTTTATTTTTAATAAGTTGAGCTACAACTTTATTTGCTCCATGTTTAGTACGAGTAAATACAAGAGCTGTAATTATATCTTTATTTGATAATAGATCAATTAATAAAGCTGCTTTATTTCCATTATCAACAAAATACACGAATTGTTTTATAATTTCTACAGGTGTAGCTGAAGGAGTAATTTCAACTTTTGATGGTAAATGCAAAATTGAATTTGCTAACTTAAGAATTTCAGCAGGCATAGTTGCTGAGAAAAATAATGACTGACGCTTTTTTGGTAATACTGTAATAATTTTCTTGATATCATGTATAAAACCCATGTCAAGCATACAATCTGCTTCATCTAGGACAAAGAACTCCAAATCAGTTAAACTTACAAATCCTTGTTCCATTAAATCGAGTAATCTACCTGGGGTTGCAACTAATATATCAACACCTTTTTGTAATGTTTGAGTTTGTGGATTCTGATTAACTCCACCAAAAATAACAGTACTTATTAATCCTGTAAACCTGCCATATGTCTTAAAACTTTCGTTTATTTGAATTGCTAGTTCTCGGGTTGGAGTAATTATTAAACTTCTTATTTTTCTTTTTCTTTCGTAGGTTTTGTCATTATATAATAATTGTAGAATTGGAATTGCAAATGCAGCAGTTTTTCCAGTTCCTGTTTGAGCACAACCCAATAAATCTGTTCCTTGTAATATTATTGGAATAGCTTCTTTTTGAATGGGTGTTGGAATTTCATAACCTTCTTGTTTTATTGATTTAAGAATAGGTTCTATGATATTTAATGATTGAAAAGGCATAATTTTTTATTAAAATGATGTTTTAGCTTTCTAAAACTTGTAAATATGTAATGT
>CAIWDQ010000051.1 GCA_903911455.1 uncultured bacterium | reverse complement strand
TTTTCATTTAAAAAAGGAAGTATTTTCTCATACTTAATCTGAAGGAGTTTGTCTGTTTGCATACATTTTTGGTTTCTGCAAATGTACACTTTATTTCGTTACTATTACTAAGCAAATAGGCAGAGTTCGCTTTAGGTGTATAGAGGATGCATCAGAAAAATATCTTCAAGGTTTTATTGAAGACAATATTCAACATGGAAGCCTTGTAATTACTGATGGATGGAGCGGCTATAGCTTTTTATCCGAATCAGAGAACTATAACCATAAACCAAAAATAATTTCAGGTAGTGGACAAAAAGCTCACGAGTTACTACCTCATGTACACATGGTAGATTCTCTTGTAAAACGTTGGATAAATGGGACTCATCAGGGAAATATTTCACCAAAGCATTTGCCATATTATCTTGATGAATTTGCATTTCGATTTAATAGGAAGATGTCGACCTATAGAGGGAAGTTGTTTTATCGTCTAATACAGCAGGCAGTAGCAACTTCGCCTGTGCCAATAAATGAAATCATTAATCAAAATAAATGAACTTGTTTAAAGGGGATAAGCAGTTAAAATTATTGAGGTGTCCAATTAGTTACTTATTTTAATCATTTGATAAGTAATAAGATTAGAAGAAACCATTCGTTCGATAAGTTTATGAAAGATTGTTTGCTTGTAAATTGAACGGTTTAATCTATAACTATATTCATCAAGATATTTTTGGATATGTTCATCGTGTATTCATGAATATACGCTTCGCAACCATGCCTTTATTTGATGAACAATGTTATGAAACTGCTTCATAATATTCCCTTTATCGCTGTATTTATCAACAATATTGAATTCCTTTTGTAAAGGCTTATATCCTGACCATTTATCAGTAAGTACTTTTGCATCGTGCGAAATATGCTTGTCAAATATGCCTCTTAAAGAACGACTTGAGTAATCATCAATCTTCATGAAATAGCCTCTGCTAATTTTTCCATTACCAGTTAAGGATAAAGCACCAACTATCTTCTTCTACTTTACATCACTACTTCAGCCTTGTTTAAGATTTTCTTTACCTCCAAAAACAAATTCATCAACTTGAACTTCACCTACAATTAGATGTTTTTGACTGCTTTGCATGGCTGTTCTTACTCTATACATAAATGCCCATGCGGTAGTTCGACTAATATCATATCGCTTTGCAACTTGTGAAGCAGATAAACTTTTGGTTGTTGCACTCATCTCAAAAACAATCATGAATGCTTTCCTTGTTCCAAATCTCAACTTGTGAAATATGGTATTTGCAGTCGGACTATCGATGTGATGACAACGATTGCAATCACGTGCTAAGTTTAATTTACTGATTGTAAACTTATCATGGCCACATTTAGGACAAATAAATCCTTTACTCCATTTAATGGAAGCCAAATAACTTAAACAATCAAGGTCTGTCTTAAAGGTATCTGTAAACTCAATTAAATTCTCTCCCTTATAAATCATTTGTTTAAAAATTTTCGCAAAGACAAGTATTCAATTGAACACCTCAATTCTTTTTTTTCGGTCAGACTTAAGACAATGACAAACAAAAGCCCAAAAAAAAAATCAATTTTCAATGCGCAATTTTCAATTTTCAAGGGTTGACCAATCCGTTTCCTCGAGCGAAGTCGAGAGGTTTGTGTTATACCTTAAATCCGCAAGCGACAATAAATAAAACTGTTAGAACCCTAGTGAAAAAAGAGTTTTGAAGGATTAATCTGGTATTCAAAATTCACCTAATTTAGTGCTAAGAAAAAACTTAGCAACTATGAAAATAGGGTTAATTCTTTTTTTGAGGTGCTAAGAAACCATAAAATACTACTTTTGGATAATTATTAAAGTTATGCAACGTACCCTAAAAGGAAAAAAGACAGAAGGAGAACTATATTCAATAGTATCAAAGATGTTAGTACCAGAAAACATCTTGCGAGATTTTGAGATAAGTGATGTAAAAGAATATAAAGAGAACTGGGAAATAGAGTTAAAGGAGAAGACAGACAGGATCCCTCAAACTATGGAAGGTGACAATGATATTGTATTAGATGGTTATTGTAATCCGGTACAAGCAATGAGTCATGGGTTTTCGACCAAACCAGTTTATTTAAAGATATTTCGCAGAAGATGGAAGCATTCCAAGACACAGAAACATTACAGTAACGAATACGATTTCACATTAAAAGGCATGAAATTAGTTCCTGAAATGGGAATTTTTTTAAAAGAGGAAGATAGAAGATTATCCCGTTAACCTCACGACGGTTGCTCACATGTTTGATTTAAAGCCAAAGACTTTATATTCATGGTATCGGAAAGGCTTAAGTGATTATGAACAAGATAAAAAAGAAGGAAGGTGGAACGATAAGAAGATAAATGTTGTAGATCAAGAAACTGGAGAGATTAAAAAACAAAGAACCGTTTACATAGCCAAAGCTGAGAACGTGGGTGAGAACATGAGCATAGACGACAAGGTGATATCTGGTAAATCATTTACAATAATGAGTAATCAAGATACTGGTAAAATAGCATTTGCAATAGATAGTGTAAAGGTAGAAGAACTAAGAAAAGGCATAGAATTTTTAGGAGAAAGCATTAAGAGAATCAAGAATATCAGTTGCGATATGGCGCCTTCGTATTTGAATTTTTGCAGAACAATTTTACCATTTGCTTTGATAATTATAGACAAGTTCCACGTAATGAGTTACATTTATGATGCAGTTCAAAGTGTTAGAATGCACTTAAGAAAAGAGGTTATAGAGCAAATGCCCAAAGGAAAACGGCAAAAAAAGGATGAAGGAATATTGACAGAATTAGAGTTATTAAAGCAATCAAGAATATTGTTATCAAAGAGTGAATACGATTGGGATTCAGACCAACAAGAACTAATGAATCAAGTGTTTAAAAACTATCCTAAACTTAAATTGGCTTACAATCTGGCACAAGATTTTAAATATTGGTACGATAAATCAAATGCCACAAAATCAAGAATACAAATCGAAATAGAACTATTTAAGTGGTACGAGAATGTAGAAAAAAGTGATCTGGTAGATTTTAAATCCTGTGTTAGAATGATAGAAAAACACGAAGAAAACATAATCAACTATTTTGTTGAAACAAAAACCAGTGCTAAAGCTGAAAGATTAAACGGGAAAATCCAAAGATTTATTACCAATAATTATGGCACAAGAGACTTAGACTTTTCGATGTATAGAATTAAAGGGTATTTTTCTTAGCACCTCAAAAAAAGAATTAACCTATAATTCTATTGGCAATTATTCTTGTGATAAAAAAACGTATGAGTATAATGATGAAGGGAATATTATTGAGGAAAATATACACAATTCAAAAGGTGGTTTATTCGAAAAAAATATTTACAATTATGACAACAAAGGTAATTTACTTGAGTGTAGCTACTTCCATTCAGATGAAAGTCTGAAATGCCAAAATATTTACAGGTATGATGAAAAAGGCAATAAGATTTATGAAAACGTTCGAGAGCCTCATAATTCCTATAATATTGAACATTTGTATAGATATAATAAAAAAGGTGAAATCATAGAAAAAAACTTTTACGATGCAAATGGTTATTGGGATGGGAGATTTACTTATAAATATGATGATAGAGGTAATAATGTTGAATATAATTATTATAAGAATGATGGTAAACTGGAAGGAAAGACAA
>CAIWDQ010000050.1 GCA_903911455.1 uncultured bacterium | reverse complement strand
TTATAAAATAATATTTTTTAATTATTTTCTAATTTATAACTTGTTTATTAAAGATAAGTTATTGATGCTTAAAACCCTATCCCTCAACTTAAATTAAATTTATACTAATTAATAAAGACTTTCGGTGAACATAAATAGTCTTTCGCTCAGCAAATAGTATCTTTCTGCTGAGCGAAAGACTCTATCTGTTGAGCGAAAGCATCTGTCTGTTGAGCGAAAGACTCTGTCTGTTGAGCGAAAGCATCTGTCTGTTGAGCGAAAGCATCTTTCTGTTGAGCGATAGCATCTTTCTGTTGAGCGATAGCATCTTTCTGTTGAGCGATAGCATCTTTCTGTTGAGCGATAGTATCTTCATGTGGAGCGAAATACTTTATCTGTTGAGCGACTGACTTTTTCTCTTTAGTTAAAATCATTACAAGCATTAAAATTTACTTTTCATTCAATGTCATAATAAAAAAAATTCTTATCATTAAAATTAAATAACTTAAAGTTTAAATAATGTATATGAAAATTATTATTACTTTTACGACTTATTTTATAAGAATGAAAACAATAATAACTATTCTAAAAATCATAACTATAAATCTTATATTACTATTTATTTTTGATAATAATTTAAGAGCTCAAACTACTGAAAAGTTCCTTATCGGCAACTGGATGGGAAAAATTGACATTCAAGGCACGAAACTTTCTGTTGTAATAAGGTTTAATTTTAATGAAAAAGACAGTCTGATAGCAGTAATGGATAGCCCTGACCAGGGTGCAAAAGATATACCTGTATCTAAATTAACTCTTAGGAATGATTCTGTTTTTATCAGACTAAAGCAATTAAATGTAACAATTGGTGGACTCCTTAATAAGAAAGATTCTACAATTAATGGAACTTTTAAACAAAGTATTGTAAGTTGTCCTTTGATATTAAAGAAAGTTGAAAAAGTTCCTACCCTTAACAGACCACAGGAACCTAAACCTCCCTATCCTTACAAGGTTACTGAAGTAAGTTTTAAAAACACTAAAGATAGTATCACCTTGGCTGGAACGCTTACTCTGCCCGAAAAAGGAGATAAATTCCCTGTTGTGATTATGATTACAGGTTCTGGTCCTCAAAACAGAGATGAAGAGTTGTTGGGTCACAAACCATTTTTAGTAATTGCCGATTATTTAACTCGTCAAGGCATAGCTGTTTTAAGATATGATGACAGGGGTATTGGTAAATCTAAAGGTGATTTCACTAAAGCTACTTCTTTTGACTTTGCAAATGATGTGGAAGCTGCTATCAATTATCTGAAACAACATCCAAATATAGATGTAACAAAGATTGGACTCATTGGTCATAGTGAAGGTGGTTTGATAGCTCCTATAGTTGCTTCAAGAAACAAAGATGTTAACTTTATTGTATTGTTAGCAGGCCCGGGTTTAAGCGGTTATCAGATTATTTTAAAGCAATCAGCACTTATTTCAAGAGCAGAAGGAACTGATGAGAAGACTATTAAAGATAACAATAAGTTTAGTGAGAAAATTTATAAGATATTAAAAGATGAACCTGATAATACAAAAGCAGGTAAAGAAATAAAAGAATATTACTTAAAAGAAATAAAGAAACTAAGTAAAGAAGAAAAAGAGAAATCGGGATTAAGTGAAGCTAATGCTGACATAATGATTACTCAGGTTACTTCAAAATGGTTTAGAACATTTCTTTTTACTGACCCTCAACCTTATTTAAGTAAGGTTAAATGTGCAGTTCTGGCATTAAATGGAGAAAAAGATTTACAAGTGCCTCCTGATGAAGATTTGGCAGCTATTGAAAGTGCGCTTAAGAAAGCAGGTAATACCAATTATAAAACTTTGAAGCTTCCCGGACTTAATCATTTATTTCAACATTGTACTAATGGTTCTCCATCTGAGTATTCAACAATTGAAGAAACTATATCTCCTGAAGTTTTGAAGATAATTAGTGAATGGATTCATAGAACAGTAATTCAAGGTATGATAATAGAAGATTAATCAATAATAATAACAATATTAAATATATAAATCATGAACAGATACTACGGAAGAAACCCTAAAATAGGGATAAGACCAACTATTGACGGTCGCAGAAAAGGTGTAAGAGAATCATTAGAAGTGCAAACCATGAAAATGGCTGAGAACTTAGCGCAATTCTTAAGTTCTGAATTAAAATATATAGACGGAACACCGGTAGAATGTGTTGTAGCAGACTCATGTATTGGTGGAGTAGCTGAATCTGCCATGTGTGCTGATAAATTTGAGCGCGAAGGTGTCTGTGCAACTATCACTGTAACTCCATGTTGGTGTTATGGTTCCGAAACTATGGACACCAATCCTTATTATCCAAAGGCTGTATGGGGATTTAATGGCACCGAGCGTCCGGGTGCGGTTTATCTGGCAGCAGTTTTGGCTGGTCATAGTCAAAAGGGCTTGCCTGCTTTCGGCATCTATGGTCATGATGTACAGGATGCTAATGATACAAGTATTCCTAATGATGTTAAAGAAAAACTGCTTCGTTTTGCAAAGGCAGCTATTGCTGTTGGCACTATGAGGGGCAAGTCTTATCTTTCTTTAGGCTCTGTTTCTATGGGTATTGCAGGTTCTATTGTTGACGAAAGTTTCTTCCAGTCTTATTTAGGGATGAGGAATGAGTATGTTGATATGAGTGAGTTTACACGTCGTTTGGAAGAAGAGATTTATGATAAGGCAGAGTTTGAAATAGCTTACAAATGGACTCGCGAGAATTGTATTGAAGGTCGTGATGAGAATACAGTTAAACGTTCTCAGGAAGAAAAGGATGAAATCTGGGCTACTGTAGTTAAAATGACTTTAATAGCAAAGGATTTAATGGTTGGTAATCCTAAATTAAAGGATGCCGGTTTTGGAGAAGAGGCTTTAGGACATAATGCTATACTTGCCGGATTCCAGGGTCAGCGCCATTGGACTGATCATTCGCCTAATGGTGACTTTATGGAGGCTATTTTATGTTCTTCTTTTGATTGGAATGGTGTTCGTCAGGCTTATTTATTAGCTACTGAAAACGATTCATTGAATGCTGTTGCAATGTTGTTTGGGAATCTTCTTACTAATACTGCTCAGATGTTTAGTGATGTCCGTACGTATTGGAGTCCCGATTCAGTTCAGAGAGTTACAGGTAAAAAACTGGAGGGTAAGGCTGCAAATGGTATCATACATTTAATAAACTCAGGTGCTTCTGCTTTAGACTTTACCGGAAGGCAATCTATTAATGGCGAACCTGCTATTAAACCTTTCTATGAAATTTCGGATGCTGAAGTTAACGAATGTTTAAAGCATACCACATGGCCATCTGCTGTTTATGAGTATTTCCGTGGTGGTGGTTACTCCAGTGAGTTCACTACCAGAGGCAATATGCCTTTAACTATGATGAGAGTTAATCTTATTAAGGGTTTAGTACCTGTTTTGCAGATTGCAGAAGGCTGGTCGGTAGAGTTGTCTGATGATATGAACAGCAAATTAGTTGAGCGTACCAATCCAACCTGGCCTACTACATGGTTTGCTCCACGCTTAAATGGTAAAGGTGCTTTCACTGATGTTTATTCTGTTATGAATAATTGGGGAGCCAATCACGGAGCTATCAGTTATGGCCATATAGGTGCTGATCTTATTGCTTTAGCATCCATGTTGCGCATCCCTGTTTGTATGCATAATGTTGATGACGAAAAGATATTCCGTCCTAGTGCCTGGAATGCTTTTGGTATGGATAAAGAAGGGCAGGATTATAGAGCATGCAGCAATTACGGACCTATTTATAAATAGAAATTAAGAATTAAATATGTCATTATGAAATAATATGACGTCATTGCGAGCAAAGCGAAGCAATCTATTTTTTGAGTTAGTTTCGTCGTAACCCCTCGCAATGACGTTCTTCATATAGATACATTAAAATTTATACAAATTAACACTAATAATAGTATGAAGAAAGCAGTACTTGTTTTAGATTGTGGGGCTACCAATATACGTGCAGTTGCTGTTGATATTAAAGGTGCTATCCTATCTTCATACTCATTACCTAACAGGACTATTGCCGACCCTTTTAACTCAGATTATTTAATTTGGGATGTAGAAGAGATTTGGCAGAAGTTTGTTGAATGTATTAAGAATACAGTTTCCCAATTAAAGGATACCGAAATCAGTGCTTTAACTATAACTACCTTTGGTGTGGATGGCGCTGCTATGAAAGCTGATGGGTGTTTATGTTATCCCGTTATTTCATGGCAATGTGGTAGAACAGTTCCTATTATGGAGAATATTGATAAGTACATTCCTAAAGATATTCTCTATTCTATAACAGGATTGCAAGCTTATCATTTTAATACTATTAATAAATTAGTCTGGTTAAAAGAGAATCGGCCTGATGTTATTACTAATATGGATTTTTATGTTATGATGCCTTCAATAATCATACATAAACTTACAGGAGTATTTGTTACTGATACTACGATGGCCGGCACTACAATGCTCACTGATTTGTATTCAAGAGATTTCTCTGATAAAATACTTTCTTCAATTGGTATTAATAAATCTATCTTCCCTACATTAGTTGAACCCGGTACTGTTGTAGGTAATCTTACCAGTACTATTTCTAAACTATTAGGCATAGGAACTATTCCAGTTGTTGCTGCCGGTCATGATACACAGTTTGCAGTTATTGGTTCAGGTGCTGGAATCAAAGAACCAGTTTTAAGTTCAGGAACCTGGGAGATTTTGATGGCAAGATGTCCTGTTGCTAACTTTAAGCTACCTCCTAACGAATCAGGTATTACAGTTGAGTTGGATGCTAAGCCCGGAATAGTTGATTTGGGTGTGCAATGGGTTGCTTCGGGTGTGTTGGAATGGGTAAGCAATCTATTTTATCCTGAATTAAATACCAATCCGGATAAGTATAATATTATGATAAAAGAAGCCTCTTTAATTGAGCCTGGAAGTAATGGTGTTTCAATTATCCCTGAGCTCTTTCCGGGAGGTTTTCTTAATAAAAAAGGTATGATTAATGGTATAAATCATACAACTAGCAGAGCTCATATTTATCGTGCTACCCTCGAAGCTTTGTCTTATTATTCCCGCCAAGGGATAGATATGCTTAAAAAAGCAGGTAATTTTGAGTCAGATAATATGATATGTGTTGGGGGTGGCGCTAAGAATAAATTGTGGAATCAGATACGTGCTAATGTTTTGGATATGCAGCTAACAGTTACCGACAGAACTGAAACAACAGTAATTGGAGCTGCAATGTACGCAATGGCAGGTATTGGAATTTACAATGATGTGGAAGAAGCTGCGAATAATATGCCAAACAATACAATAACCTACCAACCAAACGAAGATAAAGATAAGTATCAACAACTTTATAATGAATTTAAATTAAATAATGCATAATAAAACCAATCTCCGGCTCCTCTCCTTTTAGGAGTAATGGTGCTAACATAATAAAATTATTATTATCTTTGTGGTCTTAAAAAATCACAAATATGAAACACAATAGATCACTTG
>CAIWDQ010000049.1 GCA_903911455.1 uncultured bacterium | reverse complement strand
TAGAGCAAGAGGGTATAGGAATATTGATAACTTTATTAACATGATCTATTTTATTGCTGGTAAACTAAAATTTGATTACCCACTCTATCCGTTATAGAACCATTTAATATTACTAATGATCGTATTTATTATAAAGCAGGTTATATCTTTAACTCTGTTAATGATATTTGCTTTAATCCAAATACAAATCCTAAAAACACAAATTCAAGTTGTAGTCAAATAGGTATTGTAGGTCAAACTAATGATATTAGTAATAATTATAATGAAGCATTTTTGTTTGAACTAAATACAAATTTATCACAAATACCCCTTGGATTTTCAATTTGGTCAGGTTATCAAAATCCTTTATTTCCAAATACGAATATAAATTATTTTGACACAAAATTTGATAATATAATTTATAGAGATAATAATTATTCGGGATTAAATTACTCATATATTATGGATGGTCAATATCTAACAACTGCGAATAATAATTCTGAATTATCTTTTATATCTGAATTTTATCCTCAAACAAGTCCAAATTCACATATCTGTCAAGAAAATTTCTTGGATACTTACGAGGATATTAATGTTTTTAATGAAGATCGCATTGAGCCAAGTACTATGGAAGGATTTGAAAATTTATTATCTTATTTAGAAAATGAAAGTATTACTGTTAGTTATGATTCAATTTGTGAAAGTCCACATTATTATGATGCAAACCAAAGTTATAATAAAAAAGTTATAGCAAAATTTAATCAGCAAAATTTAATTATAAATAATGGGATAATTATTTTGGATGATAATTATAAACAAGCTGTTTGTAAAGTATATTCTATGGAAGGAAAGCTAATATTAACAAAACAAATTGGGATGTCTTCAATATCAACTCAAAATTTAAAACCCGGAATGTATATTTTGCAAGCTATTAATAGTGTCAATTTAAAAGCTAAGAAATTTATTATTTATCGTTAACAGTTAATTTAATAAAATTATAAGATGCTTTAAACTCCGAATAATATTGTTTTTTTTTAAATTAATGTTATTCGGGGTTTTAAACAAATAGAAAAATTTGTAGATTAGTAATTAATTTATTAATTTTGTACTCAAATGAAAAAATTACTTTTTATAATATCCTTATTAACATTTCTGGCATTTAATAATACAAATGCGCAGGTGGCAAATCTTGTGACTAATGGTGATTTTGAAATTTACACTACTTTACCTACCTGTCCCGGCTTTATTCATAGGGCAGTTGGTTGGTTTTATCCCTTTAATCCAACTTTATCAAGCTACGATAATGGTTTTGGTGATTATTATTATATAGGTGGCTTTTGGCCCAATAGTTATACTGGTTATTTTTATGCAAATTTTTACTGTGGTAATATAAATCCAATCTCAGGTAATGGAATGGCAGGTATTTATACTTATGGTAGATGGGGCTCTGATCAATTTTCTCTAATTAATGATTTTAGAGAATATATAAGTAATCACCTTAATAGCTCAATTATACCGGGCAAAAAATATAATGTTTCTTTTTATTTAACTAATGGAAATGATTCTGTTTTTACATATGGTTGTAACAATCTGGCTATTAATTTTTCAATTAATGCTTTGCAAGAACATATAAATATTAATCAAAATTTGATTATTCCAGTTACACCTCAAATTCATATTGACACCATTGTGTTTCTTCATAATTACTGGCATCAATTTAAATTTAAATATATAGCTGATAGTGCCTATAATTATATAACTATTGGGAATTTTAAAAATAATATTCAAACTCTTGATTCAAATTTTTATACTTTAGATACATATCATTATGGGTATTTATTTAATTCCCCATATATTGTAAGCAGGGGAGCATATTATTTTATCGATAAAATAGAAATATATCCTGCATTAGAGATATTTGGTACACCTAATATTTGTAAAGGCAATTTTACTACTTTAAAAACTAATTATGATAGTATTGTAATTTGGAAAGATACTTTGCATCCAAATATAATAGTAGCTACAGATACTATAATAACTGTTTCTCCTACTGTAACTACAACATATATGGCTATTAGCAGTTTAGATACGGCTTATTTTACAGTAAATGTTTATAATCCACCAATTATAAACTTGGGTAATGATACAACATTATGTCAAGGAGAAACATTATTTTTAGATGCTACAACTCCTAATGCTGTTTCTTATATGTGGCAGGACTATTCTAACAATCCTACATATACTGTAACACAAGCAGGCACTTATTGGGTAAAAGTAATGGCTGCATATTGTACTGCAAGAGACACAATATATGTTGCATATAAGCCTTTACCAATTGTAAATCTGGGTAATGATACAACACTTTGCTATGGGCAAACAATAATATTAAATGCAACATCGCCAAATGCCACTTATCAATGGCAGGATGGTTCAACAAATTCTACTTTTACTGTTATTCCTCCTTATACTCCTTATACATTTTGGGTAAAAGCAACAGTAAATAATTGTTCAGGTTATGATACTATTACTATTAGTTATATACCTACAGCTATAACTAATTTTAGTAGAGATACGATTTTATGTAACGGGGATAGTATAATACTGGATGTTACTAATCCAAATGCAACTTATGTTTGGCAGGATAACACAACTAATCCTACTTATAATGCAAATCAATCAGGAATCTATTCGGTAATCATAACAATGGATGGATGTATATTTAAGGATACAATACAAGTTGTAATAAGTCCCCCTATAACTATCAACTTAGGTTCAGATACTACTGTTTGTATTGGAAATTTCGTAATTTTAGATCCAAGAAACCTAAATACTACTTATCAATGGCAGGATGGTTCATCAGGCTCAACTTATAATGTTAGCCAAGCCGGAGCTTATTGGGTAAAAGTAACAGATATTAACAAATGTGCTGCTACAGATACTATTAATATTTACTTTACCGATTGTGATACCTCAAATATTATTATACCAAACATATTTACACCTAATGGAGATGGTTACAATGATTACTTCGTAATAAAACAAATAGATTACAAAACAATAGAAGTCCAAATCTTTGACAGATGGGGAATAAAAGTATTTGAAGATAATAATTATCAAAATACTTGGGATGGCAGATATAAAGGCAATCCTTTATCTGATGGTACATACTATTATATTATCAAATCAAAAGGCATTTATAATAATAAAGTAGGAAATTATCACGGGAGCTTGACGATATTGAGATAAGACCTCTCCTAAATCCTCTCCAAATGAGAGGACTTAAAGACTAAAAGACCTAACTCCACTAGTGAGGAGTTGGGTCTTTTTTCATTTATATTTAATCCTTGTCTTCGGTTATAAGACCTCTCCCCAGCCCTCTCCAAAGGATAATGGTGCTAACATAGTAAATATATTCATTTATATTTTCTATATTTCCCTTGCTTTGTTCGCCTCTCATACTTTCTATTGGGCTTTCGCTTTTGAAGCATTTGTTTTATTATTAG